>DAIDJK010000398.1 GCA_027450225.1 Bryobacterales bacterium
TCGCTCCCGCGATCGTCAGCTACCTGATTCTGGTCTCAAACTGGCGCACATGCTTTGTCCTGCTCGGCGGCGGGGGCGCGGTCTGGTCGGTCATCTGGTTTGCGTATTACCGGAATACGCCGTGGGAGCACCCGGGAACAAACGAAACGGAGCGGGAGATGCTTGCGCCGTCGTCGCGAAACAGGAAGGGGACTCGCGAGAATATCCCCTGGCGCCGCATACTCAGCAGTTCCGATCTCTGGATTTTGAGCATCACCTATTTCTGCTATGGCTGGGTGCTCTGGCTCTATCTCGCGTGGTTCCCGACGTACCTGCGGGAAGCGCGGCACTTCAGCGCGGTTGGCGCGGGGCTCGCCAGCGTCCCGCTGCTGGGCGCGACGCTCGGGAATGTGGTCGGCGGGTTGTTTTCCGATGCGCTGGTAGCGAAATTCAGCAGCCTGCGGCGAGGCAGGCTGACCGTGTCGGTACTGGGCTTTCTTCTGGGCGGAATTGCGCTGTTACCGGGCGTGATCGTGAGCAATTCCGTTGTGTCGCTTGCCTGCCTGACGGTTGCGCTGACCGGGCTCGAACTGACCGTTCCGATCTCATGGGCGATGTCGATCGACCTCGGAGGAGAATTCAGCGGCAGCGTATGCTCCGTGATGAACACCTGGGGAAATATCGGCGGGGCACTTTCAGCGGCGCTGGTGGGTTACATGGCGACGCGCTTCGGCTGGACTTCACCGTTCCTGCTGGCCAGCGCAATTTGCCTTATGTCCGCGGCGCTGGTGACGAGGATCGATCCGCGGCCGATTGTACCGGAGCGGGCGTGAGAGCCTCGACGCTGCTTCGAGTGCACGCCAGATCGAGCCGTTTCGACCGGCAATCGTTCGCCATCCCTGGCGCTGATGGGCTGAAGGAACAAGCATCAGTAAGACGAAGGAAGAAGCACCAGTAAGACAAAGATGCGCCCCCGGCTAATCCGCGATGACTTTGGTGCCTTCGAAATCGAACCGGAACCGGACTTCTTCCAGGCCGCGCTCGCGCATTGCGCGCCGCAGCGTCTGCTTGTCCTCGGAGTAAAACATCAGAAATCCGCCACCCCCGGCGCCGATCAGCTTCCCGCCGAGCGCGCCGTTCGCCATCGCGCACTCGTAGATGTCGTTGATGCAACCGGTTGAGATGCCCGGCGAGCGTTCGCGTTTGTACTTCCAGTGGATGTCCATCAGCCGCGCGAATTCCCGCAGATTTCCGCTTTCCAGCGCGTCCTGGCTCTGGTATGCCAGGTCTTTCACGAAATGCAGGTTCCGCAGCATCGACGAATCATTGGTTTTGCTGCGCGAATCCTGATCCTTCAGAATGCTCGAAGCGGACCGCGAATAGCCGGTGAAAAACAGCAGCAGATTGTCTTCGAGGCTGTAGCGCGTTTCGTCAGAAATACGCAGCGGCCATGCATCCACCTTTCCCCCGGGGCTGAAGCGGAAGCAGGTGATGCCGCCGTAAGCCGCGATGTACTGGTCCTGCTTGCCGATCGGCTCGTGGAGACGGTTGATTTCGATATCGCACGCCTGCTCGGCGAGTTCCAGCGGATGGATCAGGCTGCGCTTCCACGCGTGCAGAGCGCGAAGGAGCGCAGTGGTGAAAGCGCCCGACGAGCCGAGGCCAGTGCCCGCCGGGATATCCGCCATGGACGCAATCTCAAGATGGCCGCTGCCATTCATACCGAGCGAAAGCATCGACTCGCGGATAATTGGATGCTCGATTTGCTCCGGCAGCGATGCGCGCTCGAGTTTTGAATATTTCAGAATGTACTCGGGCGTGAATGCTCGATGGAGCGTGATGTAGACGTATTTATCGATCGCCGCCGCGATCAGAAAACCGGCGTGGCGCTCGTAGTATGACGGCAGGTCCGTTCCGCCGCCGCCGAAGGTAATGCGCAGTGGTGAACGTACGATAATCATGCGCTGCGATCCTGATCGTAGCAGTGGTTTGAGATAACGCCTATAGCTTTCAGTGAGATAAGTCCCTTAAGCGGGGGGTGGCGCCAGTGCGATTGGTTACTCCTCCGGTTCGCGGGGGCTGCGGGAAGGCGCTTTGGCCGCGACCTCTATAATCGGAATATCCAACTGAAAAAAGGACTTTCGTGACCGGCAACGACATTCGCCAGCGTTTTCTCGATTTTTTCGCCGCCCGCGGCCATCGCGTGGTGCGGAGCAGCTCTCTTCTGCCCGCCAACGACCCTACGCTGCTCTTCACCAATGCGGGAATGAACCAGTTCAAGGAAGTCTTCCAGGGGCTCGAAAAGCGCGATTACACGCGGGCCGCGTCGTCGCAGAAGTGCGTGCGCGCGGGCGGCAAGCACAACGATCTCGAGAACGTCGGTTACACGCGGCGGCATCACACGTTTTTCGAGATGCTCGGAAACTTCTCCTTCGGCGATTACTTCAAGGCAGAAGCCATCGAGTTTGCCTGGGACCTGATCACGAAGGACTACGGCCTTCCGAAAGAACGGCTTTACGTTACCGTGTTTCGCGAAGACGATGAAGCCGAGCGGCTGTGGCAGCAGGTGGCGGGCGTGCCGAAGGATCGCATCTTCCGGCTCGATGAGAAAGACAACTTCTGGCAGATGGGCGACACAGGGCCGTGCGGACCGTGCTCGGAGATCCACTACGACCTGGGACCGCATGCCGCCGAATCCGGCCGCGAGAGCGAAGAGTTCCCGATGGACGGCGGCGGAAGATTCGTCGAAATCTGGAACCTCGTGTTTATGCAGTTCAATCGCGACGCGTCGGGCAGGATGACCCCGCTGCCGAGGCCGTCGATTGATACCGGCATGGGACTCGAACGGCTCGCGGCGGTGTTGCAGGGCAAGCTTTCGAATTACGAGACGGATCTGATCCGGCCCGTAGTGGATCGCGCGGCGGAGCTTTTCGGGGTGACGTACGGCGCGGATGACCGCATCGACACGGCGCTGCGCATCAACGCGGATCACGCGCGCGCGACGGCATTTCTGATCAACGACGGCGTATTGCCGTCCAACGACGGGCGCGGCTATGTGTTGCGCAAAATCATGCGCCGCGCCATGCGCAACGCCAGACTCGCCGGACGGAATGAGCCCTATCTCTATGAACTGACCGGCTTTGTGGCGGAACTGATGCAGCCGGCCTATCCGGAATTGATGGAATCCGTGCAGCGGGTTGCGCGGGTGGTGAAGGACGAAGAGCACCGCTACGCGACCACGTTCCTGGTGGCCGAGAAGGTCTTCAGCGAGGAACTGGCGAACGTTTCCGGGGCGTCTGTGCCCGGCGCGATTTCATTCAAGCTCTACGACACGTACGGATTGGCGCTCGATGAGCAGGAAGACATGGCGCGCGAGCGAGGATTCGAAATCGATCGCGACGGTTTCGAAGCCGAAATGCGCCACCAGCGTGAACGCGCGCGGGCGAGCTGGAAAGGCGCGGAAAAGGGCGCCGTTGCCCCGGTCTATCAGGAACTCCTCTCGAAGGGCCGAACGAAGTTCCTTGGCTACGAGCATCTGGATGCCGTCTCGACGGTGAAGGGCATCGTGGTGAATAAAGAACTGGTGCAAAGCGTGGCTTCCGGAGGGAAAGCCGAACTGGTGCTTGACCAGACGCCTTTCTATGCCGAAACCGGCGGTCAGGTGGGTGATCGCGGTTACTTGTACAACGCGCACTCGGGCGAGCAGGTGGCCGTGGTGGAAGATACCCGGCCCGCGGTGCCCGGGCTTACCATCCACACGGTTCGCGTGGTTGCGCCGCTCGCGGCCGGAGATGAACTGCGGGCGGTTGTGGCAGGGACCGAGCGTCAGGCCACCATGCGCAACCATACCGCGACTCACCTGCTTCACGCCGCGCTCCGCCAGGTGCTTGGACCGCACGTGAAACAGGCGGGCAGCGTGGTGGAGCCGCCGCGTCTTCGCTTCGATTTCTCGCATTACGCAGCCATGGACGCGGTCGAGATCGCGGAAGTGGAGCGACTCGTCAACCAGGAGATTCTGCGGAATTCGCGTGTGAATACGGACGTGATGCCGCTTGATCAGGCGATCGGCTCCGGCGCGATGGCTTTGTTTGGCGAAAAATACGGCGAGCAGGTGCGAGTCGTGTCGATCCCGGACTTCAGCAAGGAGCTTTGCGGGGGCACGCACGTGGCGCGGACGGGCGATATCGGGCTGTTCAAAATCATTTCGGAAAGCAGCATCTCCGCCGGAGTGCGCCGGATCGAAGCCATTACAGGTGAAGTGGCAGTACGGCAGTACCAGGAAACTGCCAGCGCCGTTCACCGCATCGCGAACATGCTGCGCGTCGCCGAGCCGGAACTTATCGAACAGGTGGACCGGCTGCTGAACGAAAAACGCAATCACGAGCGCGAAATCGACCAGTTGAAGACGCGTTTGGCGCAAGTCGCTGCCCGGGATCTTGTGGCGAAAGCGCGCGAGCGCAACGGCGTGAAATTCGTCATCGCGCAAATCGAAGACATGGACCGTGCGCAGATGCGCGTCCTCGCGGATTCTCTGCGCAATCAATTGAAGCCGGCAATCGTGGTTCTGGCGTCGACCGAAGACGGTTCAGTTTCGATCGTTTCCGCGGTGACCAAGGACCTGACGCAGCGCATCCATGCGGGTAAACTCGCCGGCGCGCTGGCGCAGGCGGTCGGCGGAAAGGGTGGAGGACGTCCGGATATGGCGGAAGGCGGCGGCAAAGAGCCCGGCGCCCTGCCGAAGGCGCTCGAAACGATCGCGATCGAGGTGGAAGGCAAGCTTTGAGCGAGCACCCCGCGTTCGACACAATCGTCATCGGCGCCGGGCCTACAGGGCTTGCCTGCGGCATCGAACTCAAACGCCGCGATATCGATACGCTCATCCTCGACAAAGGCTGCGTGGTGAATTCGCTCTACAACTACCCCACGCACATGACGTTCTTCACCACGCCCGAACTGCTCGAAATCGGTGACATTCCGATGACGAGCCTGAATGAAAAGCCGACTCGCACGGAGGCGCTAAAGTACTACCGGCGCGTCGCCGATCATTACCGCCTGCGCGTTCATCAGTACGAGACCGTGAACAGGATTGGCGGCTGCGACGGCGCTTTTTCAATATCCACCACCGACAGACTGGGGCTCGAGCACTTATACGCGGCGAAGAAGATTGTTATCGCGACGGGCTACTACGATGTCCCGAACTTACTCGGTGTTCCCGGTGAGGAACTGTCAAAGGTAATTCACTATTATCGGGAGCCGCATCCGTATTACGACCACGATGTGATCGTCGTGGGAGCAAAGAATTCGGCGGCTATCGCCGCACTCGA
The DNA here is from genome assembly GCA_027450225.1 of Bryobacterales bacterium. Classification (GTDB taxonomy): domain Bacteria; phylum Acidobacteriota; class Terriglobia; order Bryobacterales; family Bryobacteraceae; genus BOG-234. Next base: position 5,304 of record DAIDJK010000398.1, read on the forward strand.
GCTCTACTGGACCGGCGCGCGGGTGACGCTGGTTCATCGCGGCCCGGGCATTCACCACCACGTAAAGTACTGGATCAAGCCGAATATCGAGAACCGCATCAAAAATGGCGAGATACAGGGTTACTTCGGTTCGCGGGTTACGCGCATCCATCCCGATCGGGTGGAACTGGAAACTCCCGCCGGCCCGCTTGCGCTGCGCAACGATTTCGTTTTCGCGATGACGGGCTATAGCCCTGACTTAAAGTTCCTTAATGCAGCCGGCATTACACTCGAGCCCGATACGCTGCGGCCGCGCACCGATCCGGCAACGCTCGAGAGCGAGCGAAAGGGTGTGTTCCTCGCGGGAGTCATTGTGGCGGGAATGCACACCAACGAAATTTTCATCGAGAATGGACGGTTCCACGGACGTCAGATCGCCCAGGCCATCCACGCGCAACTGGACCGCAAGTAGTCTGGTTCGTGGTATTTCCAATACATGTAAGCTCCAATACTCCAGTACCCCTCCCTGGCCCCGTGATTGCTTGTTACGAAACCGAGGGCGCCGTCACTGAATCATTGATAGTGAGAGAACGGCGCAGGAGCTGTTCGAGGAAGTTGAAAAGGGGCAAAATGATCAACTCGCTGCTAAATGCTTTGTTTGGTTGTTCTCACAAGAGAACGACTTTTCCGATTACCCCGTCCCGAAGAACTCAGTTGATGGATGGGACGCGTCGTGGCACTTATGTCACCTGTCTGGACTGCGGCAAGGAATTCGATTACGACTGGCATGGAATGCGGGTTGGACACGCCGTGGAAGCGCATGGGGCAGAAGCACATGCCACCCGCGCCGCGCAGAGTCTGTCCACCGCTAACCGTTGAATCGGCATTGAACCCGGTCCCACGGTCCTCGAGTGCATGCATCCAATTGGGAACTCGCAGGTTGGGAAGCGCAGAAAGATCGGCGGGAAGATTCCCCACTGTGTTTCTGATCGCGGCTATGGCGCGATCCGCTGGTGAAATCCGGTAAATGGAAGGCCGCTCTTCAGGCTTCCATTTACCGGACAGCAAATTCGTGAAGAGCATTTAATATTTGCTTCCCGAATGATTGAGCCTTGCGCTCGCCGATTCCGACCACCTCAAGAAGATCGTCGAGGGTAGACGGTTCCTTCCGGCAAAGATCCGCGAGGCTGGCGTCGTTCAGAATCATGAATGCGGGCATACCGCGTTCCTTCGCAAATTTTCGCCGCCATTCGCGCATATGCTCAAGGAGTTCGGAATCCGGAGCCGGCGCGACCGCGGCGCGGCGGATTGGCTTCTGATCTGCGCGCATCCAGTCGAGTTCGCTGGCGCAGACATCGCAGGATCCGCACGATTCCCACTTCGGAGTTTCGCCGAAGTGCAGGCAAATCTGGCGATGCCGGCACTCCGCGGACTCCGCAAAGCGGCGAATCGCGCGATAAGCATCCCAGGAGCGGCGTTGCTCCTCGCGATCTTTCATGTTTTGAATAAAATAGGCGAGCAATCCGGTATCGCGCGTCTGCCAGAGCAGGGCGCAATCGGCCGGTTCGCCGTCGCGGCCCGCCCGTCCGGCTTCCTGATAATACTGTTCGATCGATTTCGGCAGCGCGAGATGGATCACTGCGCGTACGGACGGCTTATTGATGCCGAGCCCGAACGCAATCGTGCCCACAAGAATGCGGACATCGTCTGACATCCACGCCTCCTGCGACCGCGCCCGGTCGCTGCCTTCCATCTTTCCGTGATACGCGACGGCGGCTACGCCGCGAGCCTTCAGAAATCCTACCGTCTCGTGCACGCGCGCGATGGTGGGCGCGTAGATGATTACGGTCGAACCCCGATAGGCTTCCATGGACGAAAGCAGCAGCGAGTGCTGCGAATCGCCCGGACACAGCTTCACCTGATAGTTCAGATTCGGCCGGCGGAAACTCGCGATGTATTTGTGGGGGTCCCGGAGTTTCAGCTGGCGAAGAATATCGTGGCGCACGCGCTGCGTTGCGCTGGCCGTAAACGCCGCAATGGGGCGATCGGGGAAATAGTCGCGCAACTGGCTCAGTTGCCGGTATTCCGGGCGAAACTCGTGGCCCCATTCCGAAATGCAATGCGCTTCATCGATGGCGAAAAAAGCCAGTGGCAGCCGCTTCAGGAAGTCGATGAACTCAGCGCTAAGGAGGCGCTCCGGTGTGACATAGAGAAGCCGGTATTAGCCTTTCAGCGCGCGCTGCATGGCCTCCTGTTGTTCGGACCATGAAATCTGGCTGTTCAGTGCGGCCGCCGGGATGCCCATGTCGCCCAGTTGAGCAGCCTGATCGATCATCAACGCGATCAGCGGCGAAACGACGACCGCAGTTTGTCCGGAAACCACGGCCGGCAATTGATAGCAGAGTGATTTCCCGCCCCCCGTCGGCATTACGACTGCGACATCGTGACCCGCGATGATGCTTTCAACCACGCGGCCCTGCAGCGGCCGGAACTGTTCGTAGCCCCAGTATTTTTTCAGGACAGCGTGAAGATCGGGGCCGGGCAAGGAGATACAAAAATTATCGCGCGTTGCCGGCTACCGGGCTACGCTCGCGAGAATGTCCCAGAACTCCGGAAATGAGACGGAAGCTGCTTCGGCATTGTCGATTGTGGACGGGCCCCCGGCCGCAAGCGATGCCACGGCGAACGCCATCGCGATTCGATGGTCGCCGAAGGAATCGAAACTGGCCGGGCGGAACTTCTGTTTGCCGGGAATCCTCATGCCGTCCGGCGTGACCGCGACCTCGATTCCCATGCGCTGAAAATTTTCGGCGACGGTCGCGATGCGGTCCGTCTCCTTGATCCGCAACTCCTGCGCATCACGAATCACAAGGCCTTGTTCGGATGCCGCTCCCAAAACCGCCAGCACGGGGATCTCGTCGATCAGCGCGGCCGCGAGATCCTTCTCGATGACGCCGCCGCGCACCGGCGCATGGCGCACCTGAACATCTCCAATCGGCTCGCCGTTAACGGATTCGAGGCGAAGCACGCTCACCGGCGCCCCGATCGACAGGAGAAAATCGAGCAGCGAAGAACGGGTCGGATTGAGGCCGACGTTCTGGATCACGAGACTTGAGCCGGGCACAAGCAGACCGGCCACCAGGAAGAAGGCCGCCGATGACAAATCGCTCGGCACAGTCAGTTCGCGGCCGGTCAGCGTCGGCCGGCCCTTGAGCGTGATAACCTTGCGCTCCGCGCGAAGATCGGCCCCGAACTCGCGAAGCGCAATCTCCGTATGATCGCGCGAGCGGATCGGTTCACGCACAATCGTCTCGCCGTCCGCAAACAGTCCCGCGAACAGAACGCAAGTCTTCACCTGCGCGCTGGCGACGGGCAGCGTGTAATCGATGGGATGAACTTCACCACCGTGAATGACGAGCGGCGGGAACCGGTTCTCGCGCGCTTCGATTTTCGCGCCCATTTGCGCGAGAGGCTTCATCACACGATCCATCGGACGGCGGGACAGCGACTCGTCGCCGAAGATGCGGCTGGTGAATGGCTGCCCTGCGAGCAGGCCAGACATCATGCGGATGGTCGAGCCGCTGTTGCCCGCATCGAGATCGTTGTGCGGCGCCCGCCATCCATGAAGGCCCCGGCCATGGATCGTCACTGTCGTGCCTTCTTCCAGCACCTCGATGCCGAGCGAGCGCACGCAGCCAAGCGTGGAATGGCAGTCGGCGCCCGTGGAATAATTCGTAATTCGGGAGCTGCCTTCGGCCAGCGAGGCGATCATCGCATAGCGATGAGAAATCGATTTGTCCCCTGGCAGGCGCACGACGCCTTCGAGGCGCCCCGCGGGGCTGACGGTCTGTCGCATGAAGCTTCATTGTAGAGTGGTTGTTTCATCGATTGGAATTGGACGAACGCGCCACGACGCCGCGAGAGTATCGTACATCCATGCCTGCTGAACGGGTTTCGCGCTCGCTTCAAATTGCGGATTGCAGATGCGCTCTCACCGTGCCTTCCTGCCTCGCCGGCGCGAATCGGAATCTTCAAATCGGAACGAGAGCGGCCTTTGCTGCAAAAAACGAATGCGATGGAGCATAATAGCGATTTGGCCCGATCAGCCCTGTCTGTTTTTCGCAAGTGTCTGGTCGCGGCGTGTCCCCTGAAGAAAGTCCTGAGCGGATCGGAAATCGAATAGATCGCAATGCCACAGATCTTTAGTTCCAGTTCAAACTCTTTTGCGCGAGCGAGCATTGTCCTGGCGGTTGTCGCCATCGGCGCGCTGGGCGTGAGCGCGTGGGAGTTGATAGCGGATTCCACGTGGGCGACGCGGCAGGGCGAAGCGCGGGAACAGCCGATTCCGTTCAGCCACGCCCATCACGTTGGTTCGATGGGCATCGATTGCCGTTATTGCCACGCCTCCGTGGAAAATTCCGATTTCTCGATCATCCCCCCCACCAAGACCTGCATGAATTGCCATTCGCAGATCTGGATCAACAGCCCGACTCTCGAGCCGGTGCGCACCAGTTACGCGACCAATACCTCGATTCGCTGGACAAAAGTCTACGACCTGCCGGATTTCGTTTACTTCAATCACAGCATTCACGTGAAGAAGGGCGTGGGCTGCGAAACCTGCCACGGCCGGATCGACAATCAGGCGCTGACCTGGATGCAGCCTTCACTGGAGATGCGCTGGTGCCTCGACTGTCACCGCCACCCCGAGAAGTACGTTCGGCCCCGGGAGTTCATCACGACAATGGGATACACGCCTTCCGAGCCGCAGGAAGTTCTGGGCGCGCGCCTCGTGAAGGAATACAACATTCAAAAGCTGGAGACCTGCTGGACCTGCCACCGATAGCCATGGCCACGGATAGCGATGCGACGAACGCAATGAACGAAACAAGCAAGCTGAACCTGCATTCCATCCGGACGGTGCTGGACAAGGCCAAAGGGCCGAACTACTGGCGCAGTCTTGACGAGCTGTTCTCGGTGGACGGATTCAAGGAGTTTCTGCACCGGGAGTTTCCGCGGCAGGCCGGCGAGTGGATCGACGATGAAGGCCGCCGCAACTTCATCAAGCTCATGGGCGCGTCGCTCGCGCTCGCCGGTCTGACAGCCTGCACAAAGCAGCCGACCGAGTTCCTGGTTCCTTACGTCGAGCAGCCCGAAGAACTGATACCTGGCAAGCCCCTGTTCTTCGCCACGGCTTTCCCGATACACGGCATTGCGAACCCGGTTCTGGTCGAGAGCCACTCTTTCCGACCGACAAAAGTAGAAGGCAATCCTCAACATCCGGCGAGTCTCGGCAGCGCCGATGTGCCAACCCAGGCATCCATTCTGGGCCTTTACGATCCCGATCGGCTGCAGACGGTGAACTACATCGGCGAAACGCGTTCTTACACGGCGTTTCTCGAAGCAATGATCGGGCAGCTTGGCAAACAGCGGGCGAAGAACGGCGCCGGCATCCGCATTCTGACCGAGACCGTCACGTCCCCGACGCTCTATTCGCAGATCCAGGCGGTGCTGAAGGATTATCCGCAGGCGAAGTGGCGCCAGTGGGAGCCGTTGAACCATGGCCGCCGCATGGGCGCTCAACAGGCGTTCGGGCAATTCCTTAATCCGGTTTACAAGTTCGACCAGGCGGACGTGATTCTGTCCGTTGACGGCAATTTCCTCGGGAACGGTCCGGGCGGCGTTCGGTATGCGCGCGACTGGGCCTCGAAACGGATTGTTCGCGGCGGCGGAACGACGCAGAGCCGCTTCTATGCGGTTGAGACCACGCCGACGAACACCGGCGCGAAGGCCGATCATCGCCTTTCGATCAAGCCGTCGGACATGGCGACCTTCGTTCGAACGCTTTCCGCGGCGGTTGGCGGCCAGGCTCCTGGCGGCGCCGGCGATCTTTCGAGCCAGGCATTTTTCCAGAACCTGGTGAAGGACCTTCAGGCGGCTCGTGGACGGTCCATCGTTATCGCAGGTGACGACCAGACGGCGGAAGTTCACGCCGTCTGCCACTACATCAACCAGCAGCTCGGCAATATCGGGCAGACCGTAGTTCTGACGCCTTCGCTCGAGCAGAACCCGGTGGATCAGCTGGGAGACATTCAGGCGCTGGTGAACGAGTTGAACGCAGGCCAGGTGGATCTGCTGCTGATCCTCGGCGGCAATCCGGCGTTCAATACGCCGCCCGCGCTGAACATGCGCGGCGCGATTCAGCGCGCGGCCATGCGTGTCCGGCTCGGCCAGTATGACGACGAGACGAGCGAGATCTGCCAGTGGGTAATTCCGGAAACGCACGCCTACGAGATGTGGTCGGACGCGCCGTCTTACGACGGCACGATGACGATCATGCAGCCGCTTATCGCGCCGCTCTATAACGGCAAATCGGCTCACGAAATTCTCGCGGCATTCACCGTAACGCCCGAGCTATCCGGATATCAGATTGTCCAGAATTATTGGAAAAACAAACAAAAGGGTGGCGATTTCGACGCGTGGTGGCGGCAATCGATCCACGATGGCCTGATCAAAGACTCCGCCCCGGCGCCGGTAAACGCCACGGCGAAGCTGATTGAGCCGCACCCGCCGCGCGAAGCCGGCGAAGGCAACGGCTACGAGCTTTCATTCCACGCCGATCCGTATATCCTCGACGGCCGTTACGCCAACAACGCGTGGCTGCAGGAACTTCCGCGGCCGATTTCGCGGCTCACGTGGGACAACGCGGTCATCATGAGCCAGAAGACCGCGAAAGACCTGGGGGTTACCGACGAAGACCGGGTAGCGATCACGGCGAACGGCTATACAGTGCTCGGCGCGGTGTGGAGAATGCCTGGCCAGCCGGATGGTTCTATCGCGCTTTCGCTCGGTTACGGGCACCGGCGCGTCGGCCGGGCCGCCATGGGCGCCGGCTTCGACGTTTATCCGCTACGCGATTTTTCCAACCTGAGCTATATACGGGGCGCGCAGATTCGCAAAACCGGCGAACTGTTCCGCCTTGCCGCCGTGCAGCACCATTTCGCGATGGAAGGCCGCGAGCCGGTGCATGAAGGCACGCTCAATGAGTTCAGGAATGACCCGTATTTCGCCCAAAAGGAAAGCGAAACACCGAATAAGCTGATTACGATTTTTCCGCAGAACTGGGAATATCACGGCTACGCGTGGGGCATGGCGATCGATTTGACCGCCTGCGTAGGCTGCAACGCCTGCGTGGTTGCCTGCCAGTCCGAGAACAATATTGCGGTGGTCGGCAAGGAGCAGGTGCTCAACACGCGCGAAATGCACTGGATTCGGGTGGACCGGTATTACAAGGGCCATCCGGAAGCGCCGGAAATGTATTTCCAGCCGGTTCCATGCCAGCAGTGCGAAGATGCTCCCTGCGAACTGGTTTGTCCGGTGGCCGCTACCGAGCACGATCAGGAAGGCCTGAACAATATGGTCTACAATCGCTGCGTCGGTACCCGCTACTGTTCGAACAATTGTCCGTATAAGGTGCGGCGGTTTAACTTCCTGTTGTTCAGCGACTGGGTGACGGAAAGCGTGAAGTTGCAGCGCAACCCGGACGTTACGGTCCGCAGCCGCGGCGTCATGGAAAAGTGCACGTACTGTGTCCAGCGCATCAACTACGCCAAGATCACAGCCGAGAAGCAGGACCGGCGCGTTTACGACGGCGAAGTTGTACCGGCCTGCGCCGCCACCTGCCCGTCGCAGGCGATCATTTTCGGCGACCTGAACGACCCGAAGAGCAAGGTTTCACAGTGGAAAGCCGAAAAATTGAATTACTCGCTGCTGGGCGAATTGAATACGCGGCCGCGCACCACGTATCTCGCCGAGATTCGCAATCCGGCCTTTGAAGGCGCCGGGGAGGTCAGTTAGGAGAAATGCAACAGCCTGTCGAACTTCCGGATCGCATAGAAGTCGGGCCTGTTATCGATGAAGGCCACAGCCTTGCGTCGGTTTCCGACAAGATCACGGGTATCGTTCTCAAGCGGAAAACGACGCTTGGGTGGATTTTCGGTTTTCTGGTCTCCTTCGCCGTTCTGCAGAACCTGATGGCAGCGGCCACATGGCTCTTTGTGAAGGGCGTGGGCGTCTGGGGCATCAATATCCCGGTCGGATGGGGATTCGCGATCGTCAATTTCGTCTGGTGGATCGGTATCGGCCACGCCGGAACGCTGATTTCGGCGATTCTGCTGCTGCTCAACCAGTCCTGGCGGAATGCGATCAATCGCTTCGCCGAGGCAATGACGCTGTTTGCCGTCATGTGCGCGGGCATGTTCCCCGTGCTGCATACCGGCCGTCCGTGGCTCGCCTACTGGCTGTTCCCGTATCCGAACACAATGGACCTGTGGCCGCAGTTCCGCAGTCCGCTGCTCTGGGACGTCTTCGCGGTTTCGACCTATTTCACGATTTCGGCTGTGTTCTGGTACGTCGGCCTGATTCCGGACCTTGCGAACCTGCGCGACACCTCGAAAAAGCGGTGGCAGCAACTCGTATTCGGCGGCCTGGCCATGGGGTGGCGCGGTTCGGCCCGTCACTGGCAGCGTTATGAGAAGGCTTCTCTGCTGCTGGCCGGCCTGGCGACGCCTCTGGTCGTCTCCGTGCACACGGTCGTGAGCTTCGACTTCGCCGTATCCATTGTGCCCGGCTGGCACACGACGATCTTCCCGCCGTACTTCGTTGCCGGCGCTATCTACTCCGGTTTTGCCATGGTGCTCTCACTGATGATTCCGCTGCGCCATTTCTACGGGCTGCAGGACGTGATCACCATGCGCCATCTGAACAACATGGCGAAGGTCACCCTCGCGACCGGCCTCATCGTGGCTTACGGCTACATGATGGAAGCTTTCTTCGGTTACTTCAGCGCGGATACGTACGAAAAGTTCATGATCTGGAACCGCATGACCGGACCGTACGCGATGTTCTACTGGACGCTGATTCTCTGCAACATCATTACTCCGCAGTTCCTGTGGTTTAAACGGATTCGGACGAATGTGTTCGTTCTCTGGTGCCTGTCGATCGTCGTAAACATCGGAATGTGGCTGGAGCGTTTCGTTATCGTCATCACCAGTCTGCATCGCGACTTTCTGCCGTCGAGCTGGAGCATGTACTGGCCGACTTTGTGGGACTGGATGACGTTCACCGGCACCCTTGGCTTATTCCTTACCTGCATCTTCCTGTTCGTTCGCGTGTTGCCCTCGATTACGATCTTCGAACTCCGAATGCTTCTCCCGGGAGCGCGCGTGAAGGAGCCGATTGCGCAATGAGCACTCACGTAGTCGAATATCTGCATCCGATCTACGGCATCATGGCCGAGTTTGAAACGCCGGGTGAATTGGTGGAGGCGGCCCGGCGGACGAGAGAAGCGGGGTATCGCAAGTTCGACGCCTATTCTCCGTATCCGCTTCACGAACTGGATGAGGCGATGGATCTGCACGATAACCGGGTGTCGCTGGCCACTCTGGTGGGTGGGCTGCTCGGGTGCGCCGGGGGGTTCGGGCTGGCGACATGGTGCGCGGCCGTAGCCTTTCCCCTGAACATCGCCGGCAGGCCGCTCATCAGCGTACCGATGTTCATCCCGATCACGTTCGAATGCACGATCCTTCTCGCCGGCCTGACCGCGGCGATTTCGATGATCATGATGAACGGCCTGCCGAGCCCTTACCATCCGGTATTCAATGTGGAGCGTTTCGCCAACGCGTCCAGGAACAAATTCTTCCTCTGTATCGAATCCGAAGATACGAAGTTCGATCGCGAGGACACCGCGCGGTTCCTTGAGACTCTGCAGCCGGAAGAAATATCGGAAGTAGCCCGATGAGAAAGAAAATTCTTCAAATCGCCGTCACCGCCGGGATCGGGCTCCTGAGCGTGGCCTGTTCGCGCCTCGACATGCAGGACCAGCCAAAGTACAAGCCGCAGCGGCCGAGCGACTTTTTCGCCGATGGCCGCAGCGAACGGCCTCCTGTGCCGGGGACAGTCGCACGTGGCGCGCTGGATGTAGACGAGGCTTACTACACTGCCAAAGGCGCGGACGGCAAGGATATCGATTACTTCCCCATCGCCGTGGACAGGGACCTCCTGTTGCGCGGGCAGCAGCGCTTCGATATCTATTGTTCGCCTTGCCACGGCCGGATCGGCAACGGCATGGGAATGATCGTCCGCCGCGGGTTCAAGCAGCCGCCCTCGTACCACACCGACCGGCTTCGCAATGCTCCGGTCGGCCACTTCTTCGACGTGATGACGAACGGATACGGGGCCATGCTGAACTACGCCGCTCAGGTTTCCGTTCGAGACCGGTGGGCGATTGCGGCTTATATCCGCGCCCTCCAATACGCGGAGAATGCAAACGTAAACGACCTGCCGGCGGAGGCTCGCAATCAGATTCCGCCGCCGGGCAGAGAGATCACGCCGGATTCCGTATACGAGCCGCTCGCTCCGCCTGATCCCGATTTCAACAACTTCCCGAACGTGCCTGCGACTCCAGCCGGGGTTCCGGGCGTTCACGGCGCGGGCGCCGCGCCTTCGAACCAGCCAGAGAGACAATGATCAGGACCGAACAAAGCTTCGAAATTGCGCCGCAGCTCGCTGGCGATCTGAAAAAATATCAGAACGTCTCCGCCTTCGTCGGCCTGGTGTTTCTGGCGCTCACGGTTGCGGGAATATTTCTGCCGGGCGGGGGCATGGAGCAGTTCCTGCGGTCCTATCTCGTCGGATTCTGGCTGTGGATGGGCGCCGGCGCAGGATGCCTGCTCATCCTGATGACCCAATATCTGACGGGTGGCGCGTGGGGCGTCGTGATTCGCCGGCTCGCCGAAGCCGGATCGAAAACGCTCTATGTTTTCTGGCCGCTCTTTTTACCGCTCCTCCTCGGAGCGCCGATTCTCTACAAATGGATCGGAATGCAGAACGAACCGGTCATCCGGGCGAAGAGCCTCTATCTCAACGTGCCGTTTCTCTGGGGCCGATGGGTCATTTATGGCGCGCTTTGGCTTGGCCTCACCTGGATTCTGAACAAGTGGTCGCTGCGTGAAGATGAAACGAAGTCGATGGAGTACTCGAGGCTTCTCGAGAAGATCAGCGGGCCGGGAACGGTTTTCTTTTTCTTCACGATGACCTTCTGCGCGGTGGACTACCTGATGGTGCTCGAGCCGCGCTGGTTTTCGACCGTCTACGGATTCATGATCATCATGGGCGAGTGCCTGACCGCCATGGCCGTAATGGTCGCGACCCTCGCAGTTCTCGTCCGCTTCGCGCCGATGGATCACGCAGTCACCAAACGGCACCTCCACGATCTGGGAAAGCTGCTGCTCGCGCTCACCATGCTTTGGGCGTACATGAACTTCGCGCAGCTCCTGATTACGTGGTCCGGCAACCTGCCCGAAGAGATCATCTGGTACATCAAGCGATGGAACGGCGGCTGGGGATGGGTCGGGGTCATCCTGCTGGTGGGGCATTTCTGCCTTCCGTTTCTGCTCCTGCTCTCGCAGGATCTGAAGAGGAATCCGGCAACAATTTTCTGGATCGCCGTTTATCTGGTGGTTGTGCATGCAGTGGACGTCTTTAGCCTCGTGGAACCGAATTTCCAGAGCCCCGAGCACGTGCACTTCTTTATTTCCTGGCTGGACATAACAGCGCCGATCGGTTTCGGCGGGTTGTGGCTGGCGTTGTTCTTCTTTTTCCTGCCGCGGCGGCCGCTGTTGCCGCTCGGCGCACCTGATTTGTTGAAGGCCTTGAATCATGGCAGAAGCCACTAATCGTCCACCGAACCCTGCGCCAGACGCGCCGGGCGAAAATCCGCAGGTATCGCACGAGCGGAAAGACGTCAACGTCTTTCAGATCACCGCGTTCGGCATCGCGCTGCTGTTCGGCTGCATCGTGGTCGTCTTCGCTATGTGGGCGATGTTCGACTTCCTTTATAATCGCGAGGACGCGAAGAACGCGCCGAATCCTCCGGCCATGTACTCCGACCGCCAGAAGCTGCCGCCGGAGCCGCGACTGCAGGCAATTCCCAAAATAGAACTCAGCCGGCTGAAAGACGACGAAAAACAGATTCTCACCACGTACGGCTGGCTCGATCAGAGCAAGGGAACCGTACGCATCCCGATCGACGTCGCCATCGACATCGTTGCAAGGAAGGGCCTGCCCTCGAAGCCGAGTCCGGCCGGCATGGCCAACGGTGGCTACAGGACTATTCCGGAGGTATCAAGCAGCGGGAGGACGCTCGAAAGAATCGCGCAATAGCGATTCGTCAAGCGATGGATCGCGCAATAGCGATTCGTCAGGCAGTGAATCGCGCAACCGCGATTCGTCAAAGGTTGGACGGCAGTCAAGCAGGACGACATCTTCAATGAAATACAGGCAGTACATTCCGGCATTTCTCGCGGCAGTCCTCCTCTCGGGCGCGGCCGCCGTAGCGCGCGCGGATACGCCAACCGTGCGCGGGCCGCAACCGCAGCCCGTTCCCGATCTGTTGAATATGAAGGGCGTTGACCGCCCGACGCCGCTCAAAAGCGTCACCATCGAGCAGAAGCTCAATTCGCAGCTTCCGATGGACGCGGTATTCAAGGATGAAACCGGCAGACCCGCGCCTCTGAGCGCATTTTTCGGGAAACGGCCGGTGGTCCTCGCTCTGGTTTATTATCAGTGCCCGATGCTTTGCACTCAGATCCTGAATGGCGTGGTGCGCGCTGCCCGTGCCATGGTACTCACGCCTGGCAAAGATTATGACGTGCTCGCAATCAGCTTCGACGCGCGGGAAGGCCCACAGGACGCGGCGGCGAAGAAGGCGGTCTATATGAAGGAATATGGCCATCCGGAAACCAACGGAGCCTGGCACTTCCTCACGGGCGATGTGGATTCGATCAAGCGCGTGACCGACGCGGTTGGCTTCCGCTACGCGTGGGACGCGCATACCGCCCAGTTCGCGCACGCGAGCGCCGTTTACGTGCTGACGCCTGCAGGCAGGATTTCCAAGTACTTTTACGGAATCGACTATTCCGCAAGGGATATGCGGTTCGGACTTATTGAAGCATCCGGCAACAAGATCGGAACTCCTGTGGATCAGATTCTGCTGTTCTGTTACCACTTTGACCCGCATTCGGCGAAATACACGCCTGTGGCGCTGGGAATCCTGCGCCTCGCCGGCGCCGCCACCCTGTTCATGCTCGGAGGTTTCGTTGTGATCATGCTGCGGCGCGAAAGCCGGCAGAAAGGCGGAGAATCCGTCTAACCTATGTTTTTCACGCCCAAAGGCTTGTCATTCTTTCCGGAATCGGCCTCGACGATCGCGTCGCATGTTGACGCCTTATATGCGTTTCTCGTTCTCACGAGCGCGTTCTTTTCGCTCCTGATCGCGTTTCTGGTTGTTTTCTTCGCGATCAAATACCGCAAGCGTGAGGCTCCGCAGCTTCCGCCGGATACCAACATCGCGGGCCATGGAGGCGGTCTCATCCTCGAGATCGTCTGGACGGTCATCCCGCTTGGCCTCTCGATGATCATGTTCGTCTGGGGCGCGAGTATATTCTTCACCGAGTCGCGGCCGCCCGCCGATTCCATGGAGATCTACGTTACGGGCAAGCAGTGGATGTGGAAAATCCAGCACATGGAAGGCGCGCGGGAAATCAATGAATTGCACATTCCCGTGAATCGCGACATCCGGCTGACGATGACTTCCGAAGACGTGATCCACGATTTCTTTGTGCCCGCCTTCCGCACCAAGGCGGACGTGCTGCCGGGCAAGTACACAACCGAGTGGTTTCGGCCCACCAAAGTCGGTCAGTACCATATCTTCTGCGCGGAATATTGCGGCACCAAACACTCCGGCATGATCGGAACGGTCTTCGTGATGGACCAGAACGATTACGATGCCTGGCTCGCCGCGGGCAGCGGCGAAGGATCGATGGCCGAACAGGGCCAGGCTCTTTTCAATCAGCTCGGCTGCGGCAATTGCCATCCGAGCGTCGTCAACAACAACAACGGCCGTTGCCCGAACCTGCATGGTTTGTTTGGGACCACGGTAGATATCAAGGACCAGCCCAGCGTGCGCGCGGATGAGTCGTACATTCGTGAATCGATCCTGTACCCGGATGCGAAGATCGTCGCAGGGTATGAGAACATCATGCCCACCTTCAAGGGTCTGATTTCCGAGGAAGGCCTGCTGAAGCTGGTGGAGTACATAAAGTCACTCGGTCCGACGAGCGGCACGCCAACCGGGGCGGCTCCCGGGGCGGTACAGACGACCGGCTCTGAGCCGCAGACGCCGCAGCAGCGGCGAATGAGCCCGCAGGCTGTCCAGCCTCCAACGGCTCGCTGATTCGTCGTAAATTGATGAAAGAGTTCCTATGATTACAGCGCCTCCTCCAGTCGAAGTCGAAAAAAATTACATCAACGCGGAGCATGGCTTGAAGAGCTGGCTGCTGACTCAGGACCACAAGCTCATCGCGCTCCTGTACCTGATCTCAGTAACCGCCTTCTTTTTCATCGGCGGCCTGTTCGCTGTCTTCATCCGGCTGCAACTCGCGACGCCCACCGGCGCGATGTTCGATTCGAACACCTACAACAAGGTGTTCACGATGCACGGGATCATCATGGTCTTCTTCTTCCTGATCCCGTCCATCCCGGCCACTCTTGGTAACTTCCTTATACCTTTGATGGTCGGCGCGAAGGACCTTGCGTTCCCACGCATCAATCTCCTGAGCTGGTATATCTACATCGCGGGCGGGTTGTTCACCCTGTGGGTGCTGTTCAACGGCGGCGTAGACACCGGGTGGACGTTTTACACGCCGTTCAGTTCTTCGTATTCAAACGGGTACGTCATCGCCGCGGGCCTGGGAATCTTCATCAACGGCTTCTCGTCAATTCTCACGGGCCTGAATTTCATCGTGACGATTCACCGGATGCGCGCGCCGGGCCTCACCTGGTTCCGGCTGCCGCTGTTCGTCTGGGCGCACTACGCCACCAGCGTGATCATGATCCTCGGCACGCCGGTGATTGCGGTCACGCTCTTCCTGCTGGTTCTCGAGCGCGGACTCCACATCGGGTTCTTCGATCCGGCCTATGGCGGCGACCCCGTGCTCTTCCAGCACCTGTTCTGGTTCTATTCCCATCCGGCGGTTTACATCATGATTCTGCCGTCGATGGGCGTGGTTTCCGAGGTCATCAGCACTTTTTGCTCGAAGAAGCCGTTCGGCTACACCTTCATCGCTTTTTCGAGCGTTGCCATCGCGGTGTTCGGATTCCTCGTCTGGGGGCACCACCTGTTCGTGTCGAGCCAGTCGGTTTATGCGGGCATGGTGTTCTCGGTGCTCAGCTACATTGTCGCCATCCCGTCGGCCATCAAGGTTTTCAACTGGACCGCGACCATGTACAAGGGCTCGGTCCGGTTGACCACGCCGATGCTCTACTCTCTCGGCTTCATCGGTCTATTCACCATCGGCGGACTCACAGGCTTGTTCCTCGCATGCCTCGGAATGGACGTTCATCTCACCGACACCTATTTCGTGATTGCCCACTTCCATTACGTTATGGTCGGCGGCGCCATCATGGGCTATCTGGCCGGTGTCCATTTCTGGTGGCCGAAGATGTTTGGCAGGATGTATCCGGAAGGGTGGTCGAAGCTTTCGGCCGTCATCATTTTCGTCGGTTTCAACCTGACGTTCTTCCCGCAATTCATTCTGGGCTACATGGGAATGCCGAGGCGGTACGCGGCATACCCGGCCGAATTTCAGGTACTGAACGTTCTTTCGTCCGCCGGCGCTTCGATTCTGGGACTTGGGTATCTGATTCCGTTCGTGTATCTGATTTGGTCGCTCAAGTATGGTAAGCCCGCGGGCCCGAATCCGTGGGGCGCGACCGGACTTGAGTGGCAGACGGCTTCGCCTCCGCCCACCGAGAACTTCGAGATCACCCCGGTGGTTACAACCGAGGCTTACGAGTATTCAACCGAGGAGGTTGTCCACGTTGGATAGCAATATCGTTGTCGCCGAGCACGCGCAGGCGGCGCACCGCGCAGTTCGGCATCATTTCGAAAGTGCGGAACAGCAGAGGGACGCTTCCACGGTCGGGATGTGGGTTTTCCTGGTCACCGAGATCATGTTCTTCGGCGGGCTTTTTCTGGCGTATTTCGCATATCGCCACGCCTACCCGACGGCGTTCGCTTCGGCCAGCAACAAGACCGATCTCTGGATCGGCGCGGCCAATACCACCGTCCTCATCTGCAGCAGTCTCACGATGGCGCTCGCGGTGCATTGCGCCGCAACCAGCAAGCGTATGCTGCTGGTTGTTTTCCTTTGCCTGACGCTGGTGCTTGGAAGCGTGTTCCTCGGCGTGAAGGGTTACCAATACCACGATAAATGGGTACATCATGAAATTCCGGGGCAGAATTTTCATTGCGAAGGCTGCGCTGATGCCACTCACACGCCTCTCTTCTTCTCCCTCTACTTCGGAATGACGGGACTCCATGCCACGCACATGATCGTGGGCGTCGGAATTCTTCTGGTACTGATCTTTCAGTCCTGGCAAGGCCGCTTCGATGCGGCCTGGCACACGCCAATAGAAAACTTCGGCTTGTACTGGCATTTCGTGGACATTATCTGGATTTTCCTGTTCCCGCTTCTATACCTGATTGACCGTTCGGGCAAGGGGTTGTCGTAATGGCAGCGCACGATGCTCACGGACATTCCGAGGTGGGGGCGCACACGCAGGAAGCGCACATTGTTCCGAAGCGCGTCTACTTTCTCGTATTCATTGCGCTCATCATCCTGACCTGGGTGACGGCCCTGGTTTCGAGGATCGATATGGGGCCCTGGAACATTTTCGTTGCGCTGTTTATCGCGATCATCAAGGCTTCCCTGGTCGTGTTCTTCTTTATGCACGTCTGGTACGGGACACGGCTGACCAAGATGATTGTGGCGAGCGGCCTGTTCTGGCTGATTTTGCTGCTTTTTATAACGATGGCCGATCTGTGGACACGCAACTGGATGGGCGTGCCCGGGCGCTGATTCACGCCGGCAGGATTTTGTGTAAAGGGGGGCAGCCATGTTCTGCCCCTTTTTACTTATAGAATTCCGGCCAGTTTTTCCTTGATTTGTTCCGCGGTAAACGGCTTCCGCACGTAGCCTGTCGCTCCGAGCTGTACAGCCTCGGTTACCTTCCCCTGTCCACCCTCCGTAGTAATCATCAGGACAGGGATATCCTTCACGTGGTCCATCTGCTTCACACGCGCAAGCAGCTGCAGCCCGTCCATCTGCGGCATATTGATGTCGGACAGGATCAAACCGAACGAACGATTTTTCAGAATTTCAACGGCTTCGGTTCCGTCACCCGCTTCCTGAATCTCGCCCAGCGGGAGATCGGTCTGGCGCAGGACCCTTTGCAGAATCTTGCGGATAGCGGCGGAATCGTCGACGATGAGCACATCAAGAGGCGCGGTGGCTGTCATTTTGGGAGCTAATGGTTCCTCCACCTGCATATCGGCGGGGTTCGAGCCAAACTTTAGCCGTTCGGAACCGGTATGCCATCGCGGATTTTTTCCCAATAACATCCGAACCGCCTGCCGATAAGCATTCTGGAGTAGAAAAATGGGCCAGATCGTGGCCGCCTCATCAGCCATCGGCGTTGCATCGGATGCAAGATCCACCCAATCGCCGATCACCGCGGAACAGGCGGCATTCAACAGATCGGTAGCGACGGCGGCCGGCGTGGTGAACTCGTCCGGTCTCCTTGGGCAGAATCGCGAGGTGACGTTTGCCGTTGACCCGGGCACTCACAAGTCGGTGATCAAGGTTGTGGACGTCAACACCAATGAGGTGATCGATCAGTGGCCGCCCGAGTACCTGCTCCAGCTCGCAGCTCAAAATAAACCGAAAGATTCACGATGAATCCCTACATCGAACAGAACATTCTGAACGCCGATCCCGTTGAATTGATTCGCATCCTCTATCGCCACGGAATCGCTTCCGTGCGCGATGCGCGTGAGCAGATTCGCGCAGGCCGCCGGGCGGAAGCAATCGGGCGCCTGCTGCGGGCCGCCACCGCGATTGCCGAACTCAATGGCGCATTACGTCCGGAAGCCGCGCCAGAGATTACCGCCCGCCTCAGCGCTCTTTATGAATATATTCAATGCCGGATTTTCGAGGCGGCCGCCAATCAGGATGAAAGACCGCTTACGGAAGCTCTCGGTCTGATGACTACTCTGCTCGAAGCATGGCAGTTCAATTCCGAGCCGGCGAGGGCCCAAACCGGAGCGTTCGCCTGGCAGGCCGCCATGGTGGCCAGCGCCCCGAGCGATCGAATCGAAGTCCACGCCTAGCAGCCGCAGGCTGCTAGCTGGCGTTATGGGTTTGTGATGGGGGCGCTTTTTCAAGGCTCGCTTCCACCATCTTCGCCAGCCCCATTCCCCCGCTGTTGGCCATCGCCTGCGCCAGTTGCTCTTCGCCCATGCCCAACGCGGCGTCATTCGCGTCGTCGTCGTTCGTACCGAGCCAGCCGCCGTCTCCGTGCGAGCCCCGAAGCATCAGGGTCACAAGCAACGCTTCGAAGTCGTGCGCGGCCTGCCCGATCTTCTTCGAATTCGAATCGGCGGAATTCCCAGCGCTGAGATCCGCCGCGCCTGATACACCGGCCACGTTCATTACATAACCTCCAGATCCGCATCGAGCGCGCCCGCGGCCCTCAGATTCTCCAGAATCGCGATCACGTCCCGCGCCGTCGATCCAATGGCCGTCAGAGCGCGCACCAGTTCCTCCACTGTGGCCCCCTGCTTGAGAACCACGCTCTTCGCCGCCGGATCGTTCGTCGTGACGGTCTGTTGCGGCACCACCTGCGTGGTGCCCGTAAGGCCGTAGGGCTGCGAAACCTGAAACGTCGTCTGAATCTCGACCGACAGATTGCCGTGGAGGATAGCCACCGGCGAGATGCGTACATCCTTGCCCATCACGATGGTGCCGGTGCGTTCATTCACCACGATGCGCGCCGGCGAGTCCGTTTCCACCTTCAACTCTTCAACCGCCGCGATGAATTCCGTCACCTTGCTCTTCCACTCGGCTGGAATTCCCACGGCGACCGCGCCCGCATTCTCCGCCTGCGCAATCGCCGCCTTCTCACCGAATTTCGCGTTGATCGCGCTTGCGATCCGGGCGGATGTGGTGAAATCCGCGTTCCGAAGCTGCAATCGGACGCGCTCCGTCGGCTCGGCGGAAGGCGCGCCACGTTCCACGGTCGCTCCCTCGGGAACGCGTCCCACCGTTGGATGATTCACCATCTGGCTGTTTCCGCCGCGCCCTGAGACGAATCCCCCGGTTACCACCGCGCCCTGCGCTTCGGCGTAAACCTGCCCATTGGCGCCGCGCAGCGCGGTCAGGATGAGGAGACCGCCCTGCAGGTTCGTCGCATCGCCCACCGCTCCGACCGTTACATCCACCTTCGAGCCTGGCTGTGCGAACGGCGGCAACGTCGCTGTTACCATCACAGCCGCCACGTTCGCCACCAGGATCAGATTCGGATTCACCGACACACCCATTCGCAGCAGCATGTTCGTGAGACTTTGGGCGCTGAAAACGGTGGTTCGCTTGTCGCCCGTCCCGGCCAGGCCCACCACCACTCCATAGCCGATCAGCTGGTTATCGCGAACGCCTTCGATCGAAACCAGATCTTTCAGGCGGCTGGCGGCGAAACCGGCGGGCGCAAGAGAGACAAGGGCGAGAAACATCGCGAGCAGCCGCATATCAGAACGGGAGTATGCCCAGCAGTAACCGGTACAATATGTTCGGCCGTCGCACCGCATCCGCCACCACGCCCTTGCCATTCAGCTTCACTTCCAGATCGCCGATCTGCGTTGAAGTCACTGTATTGGTGGTTGTAATGTCAGCCGTGCGCACCAGGCCGCGAATGGTGATCGCCTGCGTTTCGGAGTTGATCTGAATGTTCTTGTCGCCCTGAATCAGCAGAAGACCGCCTGGCATCACCCGGATCACTCGCGCTGTCAGGGTTGTAGTCAGAGTCGCGGCGCGTGACGTGGTTCCCGTTCCATTCAGTTTCTGATCTCCCGACATGTTCGCAAGATTCGCGAGGGCGCTGCTGGGCGATCGCTTGCCGAATAAGGAATTGATCTGCGCATTGGCGGTCGTGGCCCGTTCTGTTGTGCTCGCGCCGCTGGCCACGGCATTGATCGATTCCGTGACTACCACTGTGACTACATCATCCAGCTGACTGGCGCGTACATCGCGCCCGAGGTCCCCCAGACGGGCTTCGGGCGACCAGATGGCTCCCGGATCAGATTGCTGTTCGCCGGCCCCGGGCGCAGGTGGAACGGTTTTCAGATACTGCTCGAGAGCGGTCTGCTCACTCGCTTTCGGCTGCTTCTTTTTGCTCCCGCCCGCAAAGCTCGGAAGGATTCCCGCCCATGCGAGCGAGCCGCCGGCAATGGCAACCACAAGGAGCTTCCTCACAATCCAGGCCCCCCGGTCAGCACCAGCACTGCCCGTCCCTTCTGCTCGAGACGCGCGCGGAATACTTTTCCCGACGATGGGTTCCGAAGTTCCACCATGTCTCCTTCCCGCGCTGAATTCTCGGCGATCGCGTCCAGATTCAGGCGCGCATCGCCACTCTCCACCTGCACACGAATGGAGTCTCCGCGCTTTACATCCCATGGCGCGATCAGCAGCGCGGCGGGGACGGGATCGCCGGACCTTACGGCCCGCGTCACCTGCCGTCCGGCCACCTCCTCAATCTTTGCCGGAATCTTCTCGCGGGGCGGCGCGCCGTCACGTTCTTCAACGCGCAGCGCCGCGGCCGGAATCACCAGTCCGGGCAGAAGATCCCGAGCCGCCACCACGCACGTATAGCGCTGTGCAATCGCCACTCGCGCCCATACCGGCGCCCTTCTGGTTTCCGCGTAGCGCACGAACCCGCGCCAGAGCTGGACGCCATCGGAGCTCGGCGTGGCGGGTTCGAGCCCCGTCATCGGGAATTCGATATCGCCTACCGGAGTAGCCGCTTTCGAGAGCTCGACAACCTTCAACCCCGCCCCGGCCGGCAGCGCTCGCCGCATGGCCGGCTCAATCGCCGCCGCATCCAGCGCGCGCATGGGCACTTCGAAGCAGGCCTCGGAAATGTGGCTGGCCGGGATTTGATTTGCCGCCGCGATCCGCTCCAGTTCCGCGGCCGCGAGGACGCGCCGCATGCCCGGTTCCGGCGCAAGCGCCACCGTATAAGTTGCGGGAAGCCGGGCAAACGTTGGATCGGCCAGCGCCAGATCGCGCCCGGTAATCCGCGCCGTTGTGACAGGAAAGCAGGCTGCCGCTGATAAGCCGGCGGACACAGCCGCCGCAATCATGAGTCTGAGTGTCATCGCGATTGCCGCCTACTTCGGCAGATTATTCACCTGCGAGTACATGTCGTCAGCCGCTTTCACCACTTTGGAGTTCGCTTCGTATGCTCGCTGGCTGGTGATCATATTGATGAACTCTTCCACCACGCTTACATTCGATTGCTCAAGGAAACCCTGCAGCAGCGTGCCCGAACCGCCGGGGCCGCCCGGCGTATCGACGGTCGGATCACCCGACGCAGTCGTATTGAGATACATGTTGTTTCCGATCGAGTTGAGTCCGGCCGGGTTCTGAAACATCGCAAGCGTGATCTGCCCCGCCGTCTGCGCCTGCGCCTGCCCCGGTATCGTGTAAGTCACCGTGCCGTCTGCGGCGATCGTCACCGATTGCGCGCTGGCCGGAATGGCGATTTGCGGAATGAGCTGATCGCCGTTCGATGTGACGATGTTGCCGGTCTGGTCGAATTGAAAAGCGCCGCCCCGTGTGTAGGCAATCTGTCCGTTCGCCTGCTTGATCTGAAAGAATCCGTTTCCCTGAATGGCCATGTCGAGCTGGTTTCCCGTATTGACGAAATTGCCCTGCTGGAAAATAATTTCGTTCGAAACCGCGCGGGTCCCAAGGCCGAGTTGCAGGCCGCTGGGCACGATGGTCGACTGTCCCGATGAGGTGCCGGGCGTCACCATGTTCTGGTACAGAAGATCCTGAAACTGCGCTCTGCGCGCCTTGTATCCCGACGTGTTCGCGTTCGCCAGATTATTCGCGATATTGTCGATGTTCGTCTGCTGCGCCTGCATGCCGCTGGCGGCGCTGTAAAGAGCTCTGATCATCTGAAGCTTCCTCCCTGTTTCGCTTCTGCTTACGATCCGACCTTCGCCACCTGCTCGATGGACGCGCGGTTCAAATCGTTGCCGATGCTGATTGCCTTCTGCAGCATTTCGAACTGCCGCATGATCGACACCAGCCGCACTGCGGATTCCGCCGGAGCCACGTTGGAAGACTCCAGCTTCCCCTGTAATACGGACCCGGAAGCCGCCTTCGCCCTGGCGCCGTCCACGGCCGTGAAGTAGTTCGATCCCTCGCGCGCCAGCATGCCGGGATCGAAAGTCGCTGTCTCGATCTGGGCCACCGGCTGCCCACCTTGTTGCACTGTTCCGTCATCCAGAACTTCCACCCGGATGCCCGGATCGAGCGTGATCGGTTTCGTCGTTCCCCGGGCCCGCACCGGACTGCCGTCGTTCGCAACCAGAACCCCGGCTGCCGATACCCGGAACGAGCCGTTCCGCGTGTAACGAACGCCGTGCGGCGTCTGAATGGCGAACATGCCGTCCCCCTCGATCGCGAAATCGAGGGGATTGCCGGTCACCTTCAAGTCACCCTGCGCCAGATCCGTCCACTGCGCTTCGATCACCGGCATGGTTGAAAGATCGCCCGTTGTCGGATCGCTGGTGGCTTCCGCGCCCGTGAACAGGCTGTAGAACTCGCGGTCGGCCTTGAAACCTCCTGTTTCCGTGTTGGCCAGATTGTTCGCGAGCATTTCGAGCGACTGCATACGCGCCTGCATTCCGCTTGCTGCCGCAATCGAGATTGAGTCCATAATTTCCCGTTCAGGATCAAGCAGGATGCTGGCCAAAAATATTCCTTCGATAAATTTCTCAAAACAGAAGCATCCGGGCCGATAAGAGTGACAAGCAAGAGGTGCGCCGCCGTCATTTTTTTGTCGACTCGGCGAAATTTCGGCGGTGACCGCGCCTCTTTTTCGGCCTAAGCGCGTTCAATTTCAACCCGATTCATTTGGCGAGGCGGTTGCCCTTGTATGCGCCGTGAGCGCTCCGGCTGCATTGCCTGTGAACATCGCGCCCGCTGCTCCGCCCGCCACCGCTGCCGGACGGGGCGCCGGCGCAACCGGCTCGTCGGGCGCCGGCTCGTTCGGTGAAGTCCTTACAGAAGTTGCGGGCACGCAGTCTGCCCCGGCTGTCTCCATGCGCGCTCCTGCGCCAGCCAGCGTGCGGCCCCTGCCGCGCGGCGCGCAGACTGACGCCCAGCCGTCTGGCCCGCTGTCAGACCCGCCCGCGGCAATCGCGCCCGGCCTTCATTCAAGCCAGGCGATTCATTACCCGGGGTATCCCCTCCATATTCAGACTGCGCCGAAACCTGCTTCGCCTGCCCCAAACCCCGGCGATCCGGCAGCGAACGCAACGGCTGCGTCCAGCGATTCAGAGGCGCTGGCCAATGCGGCCGCCTCGAAGATTGTTCCCGCCATTCCGATCGCAAACACCGAACCCGCGCCGCAACCCCTGTCCACGAACCCGGTCCCGCCGGGCCCGGCTGATATTGCGCCTCTTGCCACCGGATCTCAGACCGGGGCAGGGAAAGCCGTGCTCCAGGCCCAGCCGACATTCCAGATGACGCCTCAACCGGTGAATCTGGCAAAACCCGCTTCGAAACTGCCACGGCCGGCGCCGGTCGAGGGCCGCGGCAATCCGGCCCAGCCAGCCGCGCCGGCCGCTTCCTCCCACGCGCCATTGCCGCAGCCGGCAGTGCCGGACCAGATCGCGGCTCACACCTTGCCAACGGATGCGCAAACCGCCGCCGCTGGCTCTCAGGACGCGCCCATCGCGAGTGCGGAATCCTTGCCCGCGGCTGTCCAGCAACACGTCGCCGCGCAGCCGGAGCCGGAACTCGCGTCCGCGCCAGTTGCGAATTCATCCGGCGGAACTCGTACAGCCGCTTCTTCGCTTCGCACGGCGCAGCGAAAGTCGGCTTCGAATGGAAGCCAGACCAAAGCTCCAAAGCTATCCGGCGGGTTCGCGCCGGTCGTCGCCGCGCCCGTTGTTGCAGTTCCCACCCTCAGGCCGGTGATGACTCCGGCCAATGCCGGGTCGCCGCAGACCGGTCATTCCATCCACGCATCGTATGGTTCTGCGTCGGAGAACGCCAGGCCGGCTGAAGCCATCCGCTTCACCCCGCCAGCCGCGGTTGAGATCCATATCCGCCAGGATTCCAGCCTGGTTTCCTCTGCCGCCCCGGCGGATCCTTCTTCGGCTTCCCAAACTGCGCATAATGCGCCGTCCGTGCCCGCTGCCGCCACGCCGCACGCGCATAATCAACAAGCCGGCGCCGATTCGAGTTCGGATGTGGCGCGTGACAAAAGCGATCCTTCGCCTTCGCCGGCTGCCGCCACGCCGGCGCAGGGAACTGCTCCATCGCCAGCGGCCGCGCATACTGCAGTCGCAGCCGCGTTGCCCGCCGCCGTGGCGCCTCCTGCATCAGCTCCGGCGCCGGTGGTCACCGCAACTCCTGCTGCTCCCGCGTCCACGCAGGCAAAGCAAAGCGCCGCTCCCACTGTGAACATGCCGGAAATTCACGAGCCACCCGCCCCCGGCGGCGCGCAACAGCAGCCTCTCCGCTCCGTGTCGCTCGAGTTCACTCCGGACGGCGCTCGAGACGTTCGCGTTCGCCTTTCCGAGCGCGGCGGGGACGTCCATATTTCGCTTCACGCGTCCGATCCAGCGCTCACGGGCCGTCTCCGTGAAGGCGTGCAGGACCTCGCGGGCGCTCTGCACAGCGCCGGTTACGACGCCGAGGCTCACGCCGGGCAGGATTCCAACAATAACGCCGGGGGCCGTCAGGCACAGGATCAGCAGCAGCAACACCAGCAGCGCCGCCGCCCCAATCCCACAAACACAGGTGAAGATTTCGGCGGCATGATGCCGCAGAACAATCAGGAGAATGCATGAGCTCGCCAGTCACCGGGTATCCGCAGACAGGTTCCACCCAGAACACGACCAGTTCCAGTTCGAATTCCACTTCTTCTCTTACCGGGTCCGTCGATCCGCTCGCCAATGAGCAGACCTTTCTCAAGTTGCTCGTTTCGCAGCTCCAGAATCAGGATCCGATGAATCCGACCGACAGCAACCAGTTCGTTTCCCAGCTCACCTCGTACAGCCAACTCGAGCAGTTGATCAATATTCACAAGGACACGACGTCTCTCGTGACTACCCTCGGCGGATCGACCGCCTCCTCCAGTTCCTCCGGAACGGGCACCGGCGCTTCGAGTTCGGGAACTTCAAGCGGCGGCTCGACAACCGGCGCGGGGGGGGCATCCGGCAGCGGCTCTGGTACCGGCGGCTCCTCAGCCACCCCCCCGACAACCACAGGC
>DAIDJK010000399.1 GCA_027450225.1 Bryobacterales bacterium
TGGCTTTCCGCTTCCGGAAAACCGCGATACGCGGAAACCTTTCGTCAGATTGTCAACGGCCGCCTGATCGATCAGTCGTTCTTCGATTCGGGCCGCCAGGGCCACGGAGGATTCGGCGGAAAATTCTTCGAAAAGCTCGGCATAGCGCCGGAGGCGCAGCTTTCCGGACAGGAACGCGCCGACATCGCCGCAACCATGCAACATGCGCTCGAAGAGTACGTTCTCCATCTCGCGGGCGGCGCGGAGAACCTGTGCCTCGCCGGTGGCGTCGCGTGGAACGCTCTGCTCATCTCGGCGCTGGAGCGTTCGGGCCGATTCAAGGGCATCTTCGCTCAGCCTGCCGCCGGCAACGCGGGCACAGCGCTCGGAGCGGCTCTCTCCGCATGGGCGGAAACGGCCGGCGACAAAGCGTCCATCGATGCGGGCAGTTACTGCCTTGGCCCTGCTTACTCCGCAGCCGAGATCAAACAGGTGCTCGAAAACTGCAAGCTGCGGTTCCAGGTGCTTGCGACATTAACGGAAACCATCCATGCCGCCGTGGAGCAGTTGAAGGAGAATCGCATCGTGGCGTGGATGCAGGGCCGAATGGAGTTCGGACCCCGCGCGCTCGGTAACCGCAGCATCCTTGCGTCCCCTCTTGATCCGTATTCCACGGAAAACCTGAACAACTTCATCAAGCATCGGGAGAGCTTTCGCAAATTCGCCGCCTCAGTACCGGTGGAGAACGCAGGCGAATATTTCGAGTGTGGCCCGGGCTCCCGCTATCTCGCGGCCGTGGGACGGGTAAAGCCGCGCTACAAAGATCGGTTCCAGGGCGCCGTACTGGCGGGCGACCTGGTTCGCGTGCACACGGTTTCCGAAGCCGATAACCCGCTTTACTGGAAGCTGCTGCATTCCGTCGGCGAGGCCACCGGCTTGCCGGTTCTCTACAACACCTCTTTCAATCTGTTCGGCGAGCCGCTTGTCTGCACCCCGCGGGATGCGGTTCGCAGCTTCTACTCCTCGGGCATCGACGCGATGATTGCGGGAAATTTCCTATTGGTGAAGTAAGCGGCGGGAGAGAACTTCCTCCAGATTGTCCATTGCCGTCGCGCAATCGGCGTGGCTCACGTCGTGGTGCGTTACCGCGCGCATCAACTGCTCATTGACGCCGTTCATCAGCACGCCACTCGCTTTCAGCGCTATTGAGATGTCCCGCGGTGTAAGCCCGGTTGCGGACACGTCAAAAATGACGATGTTCGTTTCCACCGGGTTTACGCGAATCCCCTCCATTTCCGACAGGCGTTTTGCGATGAATCCTGCGTTGGCATGATCGGTCTGGAGTGCGCGCGGGCCTTCTTCAAGGGCGATGAGCCCCGCCGCGGCCAGCACGCCGGCCTGCCGCATTCCACCGCCGAGACGTTTACGCAGCAGCCGGCCTTTGTCGATCAGACTGCGCGGGCCCGCCAGCATCGATCCCACGGGAGCGCCAAGCGCCTTCGACAGACAAAACATGATCGTATCCACATTCCTCGCGATTTCCCTGACCGCACGTCCACTGGCCGCCTCTGCGTTGAAGACGCGCGCGCCATCCATATGGACGGCGAGGCCGAGCGAGTGGGCCTCGTCGCAGATCTCGTCGATGACATGCTGCGGATAAACCCGTCCGCCCGCCATGTTATGAGTGTTTTCGAGTTCGATGGCCGCGGTTGGCGCATTGTGCGGTCCGAACGGGCGCAAATGTGCTTTGATGCGATCCCAGGTGAGAACGCCGTCGTCCGTCGCGACCGGGCGTGCGAGGCAACCGGAGAACCACGCGAGCATCGAGAGCTCCCAATCGAGGATGTGCGCGCGCGAATCGCAGATCACTTCCTGGCCGTGCCCGGTAAGGAGCTTCAGCGCGATCGTGTTGCCCATCGTTCCCGTGGGAACGAACAGCGAAGCTTCTTTACCGGCGATTTCCGCTGCGCGCTGCTCGAGAAGATTCACGGTCGGGTCTTCGCGATAGACGTCGTCCCCTACCTCGGCTTCAGCCATGGCCTGGCGCATTGCGGCCGTCGGCTTTGTGACGGTGTCGCTTCTGAGATCGATCATGCGGCTATGAATTCCTCGAAAACTTCGTTCGATACCATAACGCCCCGCGCGGTCAGCCGTACCCGGCCACCGCACTTCTCGATCATGCCGAGATCGAAGAGGCGATCGAGCGCAGGGCCGAAGCGGACCCAGTCGGATTCATCGAGTTCGATGCCATTCATGAGCCGCAGCCCCACAAAGAACTTCTCTTCCTGAGGGACTGCGTCTTCGCAATTCGCCCGCAGGGATTCCCCCGCATGAAATCGTGCAGTGTATTGACGCGCAGTTTCGATATTCTGCCAGCGGCGAGCGCCATCGAATGAATGGGCATCCGCTCCGAATCCGACGTAAGGTTCGCGCGTCCAGTACTTCATGTTGTGCTGCGACTCGAAACCCGCCGAGGCGAAGTTGGAGATTTCATACCGCGCGATGCCCAGGCGCGCCAGTTCGTCGACGGCGATCTCGTAGAAGCAGGCAATCGCGGCATCGTCCGGCATATCGGCGGCGCCATACCGAACGCCTCCGTTCAGGATTTCCTGGCCCAGCCGGCTGTCTTCGTCAACTTCAAACATATAAACCGAGACATGCGGCGGCTGAAGACGCTTGATCCAGGCGAGTGATTCGCGCCAGGCTGCTTCGTTCTGCCCAGGGAGTCCGGCTATGAGATCGATGTTGATGTTCGAAATACCGAACTCTCGAAGAAGACCGATTTCGCGCTCGACCGTCCCGGCGTCATGTCGGCGCCCGGTGCGCGCCAGCTCCGATTTCACGAACGACTGCACCCCGAGACTCACGCGATTGATGCCGGCGGCCTTCCACTCCGCGATTTTCTCCGGCGTGATGGTTCCGGGCGCGGCTTCGATGGTCGCTTCGCGCCATGGACTTCCGGGTATTCCCATGAGAACGCTCGCCAGCGTCTCCCCTCGCATGGAGCTTGGCGTGCCGCCGCCCAGATAAACGGTTTCCGGATTCCACGCCCATTCGTGGGCCGCGATTTCGGCGGTCAGTGCGAGAGCGTAAAGGACCTCCAGGTCGCGCGTCTGCACGCCGGAAGCGAAGTTACAGAAGGTGCACTTCTGCGCACAAAACGGCCACGAGATGTAGACGCCAGCCAAGACATTTTCATTCTATCGATGGCGGGGATGCTCTTCGACAACTCGCGTATCCGCGCGGATGCCCCCGCAATCCGCAATTCGTTTTTACGAAAGAAAATCTTGACGGATTAAAACAGGCGTTTTAATCTGACGTTTGATACCCCGTCTCGCCGCCGCCGCACCGCCCTCGAATCAGGAGATGGCCGCAACGCGCGCCCGTCTGATCGAAGCGGCCGGGGAGGTATTCGCCGAGCACGGGTATCATTCAGCGACTGTGCGCGACATCTGTGCGCGGGCCGGAGCGAACATCGCCGCCGTGAACTATCATTTCGGCGACAAGACGGAGCTCTATCTCGCCGTCATCCGTGAATCAGTCTGTTCGGCAACGGATCTCGTTCCGGAGGAGATCGGTCCGGACGAACAACTGGTGGCTATGATCACGGCCATGCTGCGGAAAATGGGCCTTGCAGCCGAGCATCCCGGCTGGCATTTCCGCATCATGGCCCATGAGATGGTGGCGCCGACGCCGGTCTTTGCCAGGGTGGTGGATGAAGTGATCGGTCCGCAATACAATCGGCTGCGCGGCGTGATCGGCCGCATTATAGGCCTTCCGCCCGGGCACGAGCAAACCAGGCTGGCGGCGAACAGCGTGGTCGCCCAGGTGATCTTTTATGCCCATGGCAGGCCTGTAATCGAGCGCCTCTGGCCAGGGTTCGCGATGAATAAACGGACCGTGACTCGTATTGCCCGTCATATCGCATCGTTTTCGCTTTGCTCGCTGCGCGCAATGCGACGCGCGCGGCGGCCGCTGAAGGAGACCACACTATGAGCGACAAGTCGCAGGACGGCGCATCCGCGAAGCGCCGCGGAATCCCGAAACCGTTGATCCTGCTGGTGCTTTTGGCCGGCGCGGGGTTTGGCGTGTGGAAGCTCTTTTTTTCGCGTCAGGCTGTACCCGCGAATGTGGTGGTGCTGAGCGGCCGCATCGAAGGGGATGACTCGGCAATCGCTCCGAAAGTGACTGGCCGAATTCTGGAAATCCATTATCACGAAGGCGATTCCGTGAAGGCCGGCGATGTAATCGCGGTGCTTGACGACGAACAGGTCCGTGCTCGCGAGGACCAGGCAGGAGCACAGGTAAGCCAGGCTGAAGCGCGAGTGAACGCAGCGCGCAAGCAGGTGGCTGTCCTTCAGGATCAGTTAACCCAATCGCAACTGCAGTCCGAACAATCGACAGTGGACGCCGAAGGCCGCGTTCGTCAGGCGGAGGCTGAACTCTCCGCCGCGGAGGCTGATCTGGCGCAGCAGGAAGCGACGCTCAAGCTTGCCCTCTACGACAAAAACGCTTATACGCGGCTGGCGGCGGACGGAGCTGTATCCGAGCGCCAGGGGAAACAGGCCGTTGCGTCGGCAGACAGCCAGGAGGCGGTCGTCGCGGCGGTGCGGCGCCGCCTCGAAGCAGCGCGGGGAGCACTAGGGATCGCGCGCGCGAACCTGACCAATCCCGCAATTCACGATGCACAGGCGTCGGCCGTTCGCCAGCAGATTGCGCAACAGCAGGCGGAAATCGCGAGCGCCCAGGCGGATGAGTCGCGCGCGCGCTACGCGCTCACGGAAGCCGAGGAGAACCGTAAAGACCTGACGATTACCGCGCCATTCGACGGAACGATTGTGACGCGGACAGCGGAACCAGGCGAAGTGGTTCAGGCGGGCACTGCCATCGTGACTGAGCTCGATTTGAGCAAGGTTTACTTACGCGGCTTCATCCCGGAAGGCGAGATCGGCAAAGTGAAGATCGATCAGCCTGCGCGCATCTATCTCGATTCGGCGCCGGCCAGGCCGCTCGAAGCGTGGGTGGCGCGGATCGACCCCCAGGCGACGTTTACCCCGGAGAACACATACTTCCGGGACGACCGCGTAAAACAGGTCGTCGGCGTCAAACTCCGGCTGAAGACGGGAATCGGCTTCGCGAAGCCAGGCATGCCCGCGGACGGTGAGATTCTGGTCGCCGGCGATTCGTGGCCGGCGCGGAGAGTAAAGTGAGCCGGGCGGGAGTGGAGAACCCTGCTGCGGCCCTCGACGCGCGAGCCCCGCAGCAGTTATCCGCGGCTGCAATCCGGGTTGCGAATCTTCGAAAGAGTTTCGGCCGCATTGAGGCTGTGCGGGGCATCAGCATGGAGATTGCCGCCGGGGAGATTTTTGGCCTGATCGGTCCGGACGGCGCTGGCAAAACCACCACATTTCAGATTCTTGCCGGCGTGATGGAAGCAACGTC
>DAIDJK010000400.1 GCA_027450225.1 Bryobacterales bacterium
GGCCGCGAGATCAGCTTCAGGCACTGCGTCACTTCACTCGAGAGCTGATACTCGATCCCCGCGTACAGATCCTCTTCGTTCTCGCGGACGATCACCACGTCCATCTTCGGGTGCTTCGTATCCACATACGGGTGATAGGAAACGCAGGGCCGCACGTTCGCATACAGGCCCAGCCGCTTGCGCGTCGTCACGTTCAGGCTTTTGAACCCGCCGCCCTGCGGCGTCGTTATGGGAGCTTTATAAAATACCTTCGTTCGCCGCAGCGAATCCCATGCTCCCGGGTCGATTCCCGCGCTGTTTCCGCGCAGATAAACCTTTTCGCCGATCTCGATGACTTCAATGTCAAGCTGAGCGCCGGCTTCCTGGATGATGTGGAGGCTCGCCTCCATGATTTCCGGGCCAATACCATCGCCGTAGGCGACCGTTACAGGGGTCTTCTGACTCATTTGTTCGGGGGTTTAACCGAACAGCATATCAATAGACCCCTGTTCCCGGCCATTCACCTTCTAAGCCAGCACGCGCCGGCCGGCCACGCCGAAGATATCGCCCGTCACATAAGTCGATTCGTTACTCGCCAGAAACACGAACATCGGAGCCACCTCCACTGGTTGACCCGCCCTTCCAAGCGGAGTATTCTTTCCGAACTCCTTCACTTTTTCTTCGGGCATCGTGGATGGAATCAGCGGCGTCCAGATCGGTCCGGGCGCCACTGCGTTCACCCGGACGCCCTGCTTCGCCGCCAGCGCCGCCAGCCCCTTCGTGAAGGTCACGATCGCGCCCTTCGTACTCGCGTACGGCAGCAGCACCGGCGCAGGCTGATACGCCTCGATCGATGCCGTATTCACGATCGTTCCCCCTTTTTCCATTCGTGGCAGCGCCGCCTGGCACAGAAAGAACATCCCGAAGAAATTGGTCCGGAACGTATGCTCCAGTTCTTCTTCGCTGACCTCATCGAGCGACTGGTGCGTCATCTGGAACGCGGCATTGTTGATCAGAATGTCGAGTTTCCCGAACTCCCCGACTGCCTGGTCCACTATGTCCCGGCAATGCTGCTTCTGCCCCACGTCGCCCGGGGCGAGAATCGCTTTTCGGCCCGCATCGCGCACCCAGCGCTCCGTCTCTTTTGCGTCGTCGTGCTCGCTCAGATACGAAATCAGTACGTCGGCGCCCTCGCGTGCGAACGCGGTCGCCACGGCGCGGCCGATTCCGCTGTCGGCTCCCGTAATGATCGCGGACTTCCCCTTCAATCGCCCCAGCCCCTGGTAGCTGCGCTCCCCATGGTCCGGTTTCGGATTCATTTCAGCTTCGCTGCCCGGTGGCTGTTGCTTCTGCTCCGGAAAGGGCGGCGTCTCGTGCCCCTTTCGCGGATCCTGGGATTGATGCTGTACCGGAGGCTCCACTGTGGAAGGCATTGATCAGCTCACCTTTCCCGCTTTCAGGCGCTGCTCAGTCGCGTGATCTTCGTTGCGTTCGATCCCGGATTTCACGCGATCGATATTCTCCCTGCCGAACGCGCCGTCCGTCTTCGCATCGGTGCGCGTCGATGTCAATGGTTTTCGTCCCGTCGGGCGTTTGCCCATTTTTCCGCTCATGTGCGGTGCTCCCGCAACCGGTCGAGCAACCCGGTCGCCTCACGAAGCGCGGCTCTTTTCTACACTGTCGAAAGAGTGACCGGTAATTATGATGCCTTCCTGCTCGTCTCCTTCGGTGGACCGGAATCCCACGAAGAGGTGATCCCGTTTCTCGAAAATGTGCTTCGCGGAAAAAATGTCCCGCGCGAGCGGATGCTCGAAGTGGCCGAACACTATTACCACTTCGACGGCCGCAGCCCCATCAACGACCACTGCCGCCAGCTGATCGACGCTCTCCAGGCCGAATTCGCATCGGCCGGCGTTGATTTGCCCCTATACTGGGGCAACCGCAACTGGCGCCCCCTGCTCGCCGATACGGTTCGGGAGATGCGGGATGCAGGTGTGAAGCGCGCCCTCGCGCTCGCCACCTCGGCGTTTGGTTCCTTTTCCGGTTGCCGCCAGTATCAGGAAGACATCAGCCGCGGACAGGCCGCTGTCGCAAACGCCCCGGTCATCGACAAACTCCCGCCCTTCTCGAATCACCCTGGTTTCCTCGAAGCCGCAACCGCGCGTGTCCGGGAGGCGCTGTCGAAACTGCCCGATGCCGATCTGCTGTTCACCGCGCACAGCATTCCCGAATCGATGGCCCGCTCCAGTCCCTACGAAGCCCAATTGCGGGAAGCATGCGCGCGCGTGGCGGCGAATCTCGGCAGAACAGATCCCGTGCTCGTGTTCCAGAGCCGCAGCGGTCCCCCGTCACAACCGTGGCTGGGGCCGGACGTCGGCGATTACCTGCGCGAAACAGCTTCCACGCGAGTGATCGTCGTCCCCATCGGCTTCCTCTCGGATCACATGGAAGTTCTCTACGACCTCGATACGGAAGCCGCGCAGATCGCCGCGGAACGCGGTATCGAAGTGGTCCGCGCCGGCACCATCGGCACGCATCCGGCGTTCGTGCGCGCCATCCGTGAGCTGGTGACGGAAGCAATCCGGAACGGCGGCCCGGTGACGTGCCGGCCCGACTGCTGCGCGCCGCCCGCAAGGCCAGGCGGCAATCCCGCCGGCCGCCCCGCCCACAGCCCGCACGCATTGTCCTGATTGCATTTGTGCGGCTGCGTCAGTAAGCTGACTCGAAGTCCCGCGCCTGCCCCGGCGTGTCGGCCGCGGAACTGAATGCGGCCGACGCCGGGATCACGATCAGCGACCAGAACAACACGGGCCTCTATCTTCTCGGGCACGCCGTTGCTCCTTACTATTTCGAGGATCCGCTCGTAATCAGCTTTGCGCCAGGGGATCAGCCTCCGTTCGGTCCGTTGTGGCAGCTGTAGCAGCCGATGACGGTACCGGCCGGGAATGAGCGGCCGGCCAGCGTGCGGTCCGCCTTCGTCTTCGAAAGCACCGTGCCGCGGTAGTCGGTACCGTGGCAGGTCTGGCATGCCGTGGCGCCCTGGCTGTCGGCGACATCCTGATGGGAACTGACCCAGGAAGCGCCGATCGGGTGCAGCCCGTGCGGGCCGCCCGTAACGGTCTGGGGCATGGTCGTATGACAGGCGGTGCATTCGGCGATCATGCCGGTGTGGCCCTGCAGTTCATTGCTCTGCACGTTGTCGTTGACGATCGAGGTGGTGTACTCAGCGTGAGTCGAGCCATGGCAGGCCTCGCATTGCAGGCCGCCATGTCCCGCCGAGAAGCGGTAAAGCGAGAAGCCCGCGGCGGGAGTATTGGGCGCGGTGGCGAATGTCTGATCGACGGCGACGCGCAACGCGCCGTTTTCGATGGCAGATGTATAAACGATCTGACCGTTGTTCGTGACCGCCGTTCCGGTGTGGCAGGCCTGACAGTTCGGCTCATCCAGCCAGCCGGAGCGGGTGGGAACGGCAACTGTGCTCATGGAGCCATGGCAACTCTGGCACTCGATGGCGTTGGAGCCGGTCGAGGTTTTGAGCGAGCCCATGGCGCCGCGCAGACACTGCGTTTTCGGACCGGGATGGCAGTTGTAACAGGTTGCCCGGGTGGTCCCGCTGTCGAGCGACTGCCCGGTGGCCGGGTCGGTAACGCCCGCGTGCAGGTTGTGCAGCGCAGTCGTCATGGACTCGATTCCCGCGACGCCCGGCAGCGACAGCGCGTTCGAACCGTGGCAGTTCGCGCAGAGGATCGGCTTCGTCGCGATGGTAGCTTCGAGGCCGGCAGGATTGTAACCGGTCTGGGTAGCGGCGTTCTGAAACTGAACGGTGCTCGCGAAGCGCTCATCGTGTTTCCGGAGAACGTTGATCTTCATCGCTTTCGCGGGATCGGTGTTGGTGGACCATCCGGCAACCGGTTTCGCCGCAGCCACGCCGGTATTGGAGCCATGACAAACGGCGCAACTGATCTCGTCCGATACCGGCAGCACGATGTCCGTGGTGGCGAGAACGGCGCCGAGCGAGTTCTTCGCGGTGAGCCGCATCATGGGGAAGTAATTGACGGGATAAGTCCCGGTGGTCGAATCGGCGTAGGGTTCGAGCGGAATGGCGGTCGCGCTCCATGTGTTGTCGGACGTGGAGAACGTCATTGCCTGCGGAACGTTTCCGGCGCCGGGCATTTTGAAGCCCTTCACTCCGGTGTCGGGAGTGAGTGAACCAAAGCCGAGAGCCGCGGCGTATTGCCAGAAATTCGTCTTGCCGATCGATGTTGTATTCAACGTGCTGGTCAGCGGGTCCGTGACAGCCTCGTAGGTTACCGTGTAGCCGGTATCGGATTTAACCAGCGCGCCGGTGGAATCGATCAGATGCGCATGGATGGTGTTATACGGCGGAAGGACGGAGAAGATACTGAAATCCTGTCCGTCCTGGCAATGCATGCCGAGATCATTCCAGCCCATGATCTTGTAAGCGCCGGTTCCGTTACCTCCGCCTCCACCTCCGCCCGTCACGGCCGCTGTGACGGTGAGCGTGACGGGAACGGAAATCGTGGAACCGCCGGCCGCGAGATTCACCGATCCCCGGTAGGTGTTCACCGCGAGGCCGCCGATTGACGCCGATACGTTGAGCGTTCGATTGGTGGTGAGACTACCCGACGGATTGATGGAAAGCCAGTTGCCGCCGCTCTGCGTCGAGGCCGACGCCGTGAAACGGGAGGCGGAGCGCGCGCTCACCGTCAGGGACTGTGAAGCCGGGGCGGCGCCGCCCTGTGTCGCATTGAAGGTGAGCGCGCTGGAACTCACGGTGATGCCGCCGGACGACGTCGCCCTGGACACGACGAGAACGACCGGAACCTGAGAGCGCTGTTCGCCGCTCGCGATGATGATCGATCCGTTCCAGGTGGCGGCGGTGAGTCCCGCGGTGTTGACGGTGACGGTAATCCTGCGTCCGCCGGTGAGCGAGCCCGACGGGGAGATGCGCAACCACGCGGGCGTATTCGAGGGAAGTGAAACCGCGATTGAATATCGGGAAGAAGATGAGGCCGTGATGGTCAGGTACTGCGCGGCGGGTTGCGAACCGCCGGCGACAGCCGAAAAATTTAACGTGGCGGGAGAGAAGGCGAGCGAATTGTCTCCCTGGTCGTCCGCATGGACGGTGGTCAATACGAAAGCGAATATGGCGACAGGCAGAACCGCGCGGGCGGCGGCGCTCCCCGGTAATCGAAACATAGGAGCTACTCCTCTGGAAAAGGCAGCGCGACGCCCGTAAACACGGGAACGCGCCGTTCGCGCGGGCGGCATCAAGCGATTCCGCGCGCCTTAGCCACCGCCGGCGCAGTGCGCCCGCCAGCGGCAGTCACCAAAAGGATATGCACATATGCGCATATAGTCAATTAAGGATTCGTTTGATTTACAATGAAAATATCCCGTATTTCAGGGGGGTCAAATGAAAGCCATCACCGCTCCGATGACGGAAGAGATGCTGGAGGTGATCGCCAGCCGCTTCCGCCTGCTCGGCGAACCGGCGCGGCTGCGGCTGCTGCACGCCCTGGAGCAGGGCGACCGCACCGTGGGCGAGCTGACCGAACAACTGCGCGGCAGCCAGCCGAACATCTCCCGGCATCTGAACGCTCTGTTCGAGGGTGGCCTTGTGGCGAGGCGCCGGGAAGGCAATACGGTCTGCTATTCGATCGCGGATCCGATGATCTTCAAAGTCTGCGAACTGATGTGCGCGAGCGCCCGGGAGCAGATCAGGATGCGGATGGAACTGATGGTGGGCCGCCCGGCCAGAGCGCGACGCGGTTCGTCATCCTAAGCGAACCTCGATCGAACTTCCTGTCGAAAACCATCGGGACGCCTGCAGACGCCGCCGCGATATCCCACATGGAAAATACGATCAGGACAGGAATATTGGTGGACCTGGAGAGATTCGAACTCTCGACCTCTTCCATGCCATGGAAGCGCGCTCCCAACTGCGCCACAGGCCCACTCAGGCAGGAACTTTTTTATCATAACACCGGGGCCGCTTCGCGGTAGTCCGCGTTGTAACGGACAGATTTCAAATGCCCGAATGTTCGGCGCAACTTAAAAAATCCGCGTGCATCCTAAAATCGGATTGATGCGCATATTGCGCCGGCAGGCTCCGGCGACCCTCGCTCTGTTGCTGGGAATCTCCGCCACCTCCTGCCGTCTCATCACCCATCGCACCATCAAGCGAAACGGCAAGATTGCGAATCCGGCTCAGACGCTGCTCACCGCGACGGCGCCGGAACTGGTGGCGCGCATCCAGAAGATATTCGATTCCATCCAGTCTTTCCAGGCGACGGTGGAAATGACGCCCTCGGTAGGCAGCGTCTACAAAGGGCAGATCACGGAAATTCACGACGTTCACGCTTACGTCCTGTTCCGCAAGCCGGCCGATATCCGGATCATCGCCCAACTGCCTGTAGTGGGCACGCGCGCGTTCGACATGGTTTCGAACGGGCAGGATTTTCGTTTCTATCTGGTCTCGAAGAATCTTTTTATCGAAGGCTCGAATGCCGCTCCGGCCACCTCGAAGAACAAGCTCGAGAACCTGCGACCAGAGGCTTTTCTCTCCTCCATGCTGATCCGGCCTCCGAAGGCGGGCGAGCATTATTTTCTTGTGGATCAGACGGATGAAGAAAACACGCTCTATATTCTGTGGCTGGTGACAGAAGGGCCGAACGGCGAGATTCACGCAAGCCGCAGTATCTGGTTCGACCGGCTGGATCTGTCACTCGACCGGCAGATCGTATACGACAGCGGGGGTGAAATCCTCAGCGACACGCGCTACGCCAAATGGCAGACTTACAATGGCGTGCTCTTCCCGGCCCACATCGATATCAATCGTTTGAAGGACGGTTACGGGGTCGCGATGGATATAACGGAGATGCAGATGAACACCCCTTTGAGCGACGACAAATTCGTACTGAACCGGCCCGAGGGCGTTCAGTTGCAGACCATTGGCGCGGCGCCGGCGACGAAACCGGCGCCGCAGGTACAACGATGATTTTCAAGCTGGTGTGGGAGAGTCTCCGGTTCCGGCCGGTGAGGACTCTGCTCAGCATTCTCCTGATCGCGGTGCCCGTCACCCTGATTCTGACGCTGATCGGCATTTCGCGCGGCTTTCTGGACGATTCGAGGAAGCGCCAGGAGGGCGTGGGCGCGGACGTGATCGTGCGGCCGCCGGCGTCGTCTTTCATCGGCTTCAATGGCGCGCCGATCTCGGACAAAATCGTCGATCTGGTGGGCAAACAACCGCACGTTGTGGAAGCGACCGGCACGGTGGTACAGCCGATCGGCGGATTCGATTCGATCACGGGCATTGACCTGACCGCGTTCGACCGCATGAGCGGCGGGTTTGAATACGTTCACGGAGGACCATTCCACGGCCCGAACGACATCATCATCGATACCTACTTCGCCGAGCAGCGCCATGTGGGGGTCG
This sequence comes from Bryobacterales bacterium, assembly GCA_027450225.1. GTDB lineage: Bacteria > Acidobacteriota > Terriglobia > Bryobacterales > Bryobacteraceae > BOG-234. Next base: position 7,439 of record DAIDJK010000400.1, read on the forward strand.
GTTCGAATCTGAAGCTGTTCAACCACGAATGGCGCGTGACTGGCATCGTGGAACCCGGCAAACTGTCGCACGCCTTCGTTGACCTCGCCTCGCTGCAGGATCTCACCGATCAGCAGCACAAGGTGAGCCAGATTTATGTGAAGCTCGATAGCCCGGGCAATGCGAATGCGGTAGCGGCTGAGTTGAAAAAGCTGCTTCCGGATTATCCGATCTTCACGAGGCAGGAATGGGAATCGCTCATCTCGGTGAACAACATTCCCCTGCTCGCCACGTTTATCCACGTGATCATCGGGATCGGCGTGGTGATCGGCTTTGCGGTGGTGTCGCTTTCGATGTACATGGCCGTGCTGCAGAGGACGCGCGAGATCGGCATCCTGAAATCGCTCGGGGCTTCCAAACGCTTCATCATGAACCTGATGATGTGGGAGGCGCTGTCGCTCGGATTCGGGGGAACGATTGTCGGCATCGTGCTGAGCTTCGGCACGCGCGCCGTGATGAAGGCGATTGTTCCCGCTTCGCTGCCGCAGGCGATTGTTCCGGACTGGTGGTGGATTGCGGGGCTGATCGCCATCGGGGCGGCCCTGCTGGGCGCGTTGTATCCCGGCTGGATCGCAGTGAGGCAGGATCCCATCGAGGCTCTGGCCTATGAATGAGCGCGCATCGGCAGGCGCCATTATCGAGGTTCGGGATCTGCGCAAAACGTACGGCCACGGTTCGGCCGCGGTGCATGCGCTGCGCGGCGTGAACCTCCGGGTGCAGCCGGGGGAATTCGTGTCGATCGTCGGCCCGTCCGGCTCCGGCAAATCGACGCTGTTCCACATCATCGGCGGCCTCACGCCGCCCACTGCCGGTTCCGTGGTTGTGGCAGGCGAGGACATATCCGCCATCGGCGATTCGGGGCGAACGAAACTGCGGCGTGAATCGGTCAGCTTCGTGTTTCAGAAATTCAATCTGCTGCCGAACCTGACCGCGGCCGACAATATCCGGGTGGCGCTCTCGATCTCCGGCCGCCCGATCGACGGCTTTCAGAAGGATTTCGAAGAGATCCTGAGAATGCTTGGCATCTCGGAACGCCTCACCCACAAGCCTTCCGAGCTTTCCGGCGGCGAACAGCAGCGCGTAGCCATCGCCCGCGCGCTTGCCACGCGGCCCGCCATTCTTCTGGCGGATGAGCCTACCGGCAATCTCGATTCGCGCAATTCGCTCGCCGTGCTGAAGATTCTGCGGAGTCTGAACGACCGGTTCGGCCAGACGATTCTGATGATCACCCACAGCTCCGAGGCCGCGCAGTACGGGCACCACATTGTGCACATGAGCGATGGCTGCATCACCGAAAGGTCCGCGGTGGTGCCGCCGGGCGACGCGATCTGACAGGTTACTTCAGCGCGGCGAGAGCCCGCCGGATGTGCTCCTCCGGCTGCAGCTGGGAGGAGAACACCTCGCGGATGACGCCCTTGCGATCGATGACGAACGTGACGCGGCCGGGAATGATGCCGAGCGTGGATTTCACGCCGTATAGTTTCCGCACCTTGCCCGCGGGATCGCTGAGCAGCGGGAACGGCAGGTTGTACTTCGCGCGAAAGGCCCGGTGCGAGGCTTCCGAATCCGAACTGACGCCGAGCACCTGCGCGTCGAGGTTGCGAAACGCCGCGAACTGATCGCGAAATGCGCAGGCCTCTTTCGTACAGCCGGACGTGTCGTCTTTCGGATAGAAATAGAGAACGACCGCGCTCCTGCTGCGAAATGCGTTGAGCCTGACGGGGTTGCCGTCCTGGTCTTTCAATTCAAAATCGGGCGCGGAGTCGCCGGGCTTCATGTGTTCACATTTTGCCGCATGAACGAAGCGCGCTGCCCGATTCGCTCAGTTCTGATAGAACTTCAGCGCCGGAATGTAGCACCCGACCGGCTGCGTCTCCGGCTTCGCCACGGGTTTGCCGGCAAGCGCTTCGTCGAGCGCATCGCGCAGATCGTGCTCGGTCACCTGCCGCCGCGGCTTGCCGAAATCGACGTAAAAATTATCGATACGGCCCCGGTAGGCGATCTGCCCGCCCGGTTTCACGACCACCGCTTCGGGCGTGATCGTGACGCCGGTGGCGTCCACCAGCGCATGCTTCCGGTCGACGACGATCGGATAATCGCCGTGCCCGTATTCCTTCGCGTGCGCCTGGGCTTTGGCGTCGCTCGTGGTGGGGTCCACGTACACGAGCGTGCAGCCCACGTTGCGCTTCGCGTAATCTTCGCAGATGCGCCGCATTTCGTGCGAATAATAGTTCGCGATGGGGCAGGTCTGGTCGATGAAGAAAATCGTCTCCAGATGCCCCGGCTCCACCTTGAGCGGTTCGCGCGGCACATGATTCACGTCCGTGACGCGGACTCCCGAATTCGCGATTACGCCGAGCGAAAACAAGACCAGCCACTTCATCGCTCTACCAGCCTACCTCCAGCCGGCCGCCGCCCGCCAGTCTATTGCGCGAGCAGCGCCCGCAGCTTCGCCGCGAAACCCGGATCGCTCGCGAGGCGCGACTGGGCCATGGCGCGCCGATGCGCCCCGTAATCGCGCGTCAGCGCCTCGAGATCGTCCGGATTATCCGGAACCGCGATCAGCGTCACGCTGCCCATCTCATCCTTCGACTGTTCGCCCCAGGTGACGCGGGCGGGCGGATTCGATGGATTGCGCGGGTTTGACGCGGAGTTGTCCCAGTGAATCTCCGCGTCGAGGCGCGTACCCGC
>DAIDJK010000401.1 GCA_027450225.1 Bryobacterales bacterium
CGGCGAACGGGCCGCCTGGAAGTGAGCGCGCGGTGGAGAGAAATTCTGGGCTATTCCGAAGAGGAAGCCGCGCCATTGCTGCGGTTCTGGATGAGCCTGGTTCACCTGGAAGACCGGGACCGCATTCGTACCGCGGTGAACGAGCACTGCGCGAGGCGGGCGCCGAATATCGCATGCGAATGCCGGATGAAGCACCGGGATGGGACCTGGCGGCGCGTGATTATCCGCGGGAGGGCCATGTGGAACGCCGATGGACGAGTGATTCGGATGGCGGGTTCCTACACGGATGTGACGGTGAACCGGTTATTCGACCCGCTGACGGGATTGCCCAACCGGCTGCACTTCCGTGACGAGATCCACGTGGCGCTCGAGCGGCTCCGGTCCGGGCAGGGCCACGCGTTCGCGGTGTTTCTGCTCGATCTGCACCAGTTCAAATCGATCAATGACAGCCTGGGGCATCCGGCGGGAGACAGCGCGCTGAACGAAGTGGCGCGCCGGGTGACGGACTGCCGTGAAGGCGACCCGAGCCTGGCGGCGCGGGTGGGCGGCGACGAATTCGCGGTGCTGATCGGCGGCGAACGCACGGAAGCCGAACTGGCCGAACTGGCGTGGCGAACGCTGCGCAGCGTGACCGCGCCCATCGAGCTGTGCGGACACCAGATGGTTCTGAAGGCGAGCCTTGGCATTGCGGTGGCATCGGCGGAGACCGCCGATGCGGATGAGCTGATCCACCAGGCCGAGACCGCCATGTGCGCCGCCAGAGCGGAGCGGGAGACCTCATTCGCGCTGTTCGACGCCACGATGCGGGAGCATGCGCTCGATCGCCTGTCGTTCGAAGAGGATCTGAGCAGGGCGGTGGAACGGGGAGAACTGCAACTCCATTACCAGCCGCAGGTGAACCTGGAGACGGGGAAGATTACCGGTTTCGAAGCTCTGCTGCGCTGGACTCATCCGCGGCGCGGCGAAGTCCGGCCAGTCGATTTCATCCCGATTGCGGAAGCGAACGGTCTGATTGTGCCGATCGGCGCGTGGGCGATGAAACAGGCGGCGCGGCAACTGGTGGCATGGAGAACCGCGTATCCGCTGGAGCAGGAACTCGGCATCAGCGTGAACGTCTCCCCGGTGCAGCTGGCGGAGCCGGGATTCTGCGACACGCTGCGGGCGGTGCTGCGGGAAACGAATGCGCCCGCGGAGTATCTGAAGCTGGAAGTGACGGAAGGGGTTTTCCTCGACCCGCGAATGGCCGTGACTCTGAAAGAGGCGCGGGACCTGGGGTTCCGGCTGAAGATGGACGACTTCGGAACGGGGTACTGCTCGCTCAGCTATTTTCAGACGACCCGGTTCGACGCAGTGAAGATTGACCGGTCGTTCGTGAAGGACATCGATTCGAGCCGGGAAGCGATGGAGATTGCAACGGCGATCGTGTCGCTGGCGCGCACGCTGGACATGAAGGTGATCGCGGAAGGCGTCGAGACGCCCGAGCAGGCGCAGAGGCTGCACAGCATTGGCTGCAGGTTCGGCCAGGGGTACCTGTTTTCGCGGCCGGTTCCGGCGGAAGAAGCGGAGCGGCTGATTGCGACACAGAACGGCAGGGAAGACACGGTGCGGTCACTCGAGGCTCTGGAGCCGTCGGTTTCCGGGCAGTTCGCGTGGGTGATCTAAACCGTCGGCAGGCGGCCCTAAAGAACCCGGTGGCGAAGCCCGATAAAGAAGGTATGGGGTTGCTGCGAAATCTGATGCTGCCGGTTGCCGCATCAGACGCGACGAGCCTCCTGGCGGGAGCCGCCGGCGCGCATGCTGGAATGCGTGACGGCAGGGTGAAGCCGCCGCGCCCATACGCGGTTACGGGGGGCCGGCGCGGCACCCGGCTGCCTGCGAGCGGGCACGCGCACGATTCCGGGGTGGCGGTGCTCCGATGAAGCTGCCCTGGCGACTTCGGCGGCACAGTCTGATAAGCCGCGCCATGGCGTCGAACGCAGCCACGGGAGCGCTGGCGGTTCTCGCGCTGTCGGTACTTTTCGTGCTGGGCGCGCGCTCCGCGTTCGAAGCGGAGTTCCGGCTCCGGGCCCAGGAACTCACGAAATTCTTCGCCGCGCAATCCGGGTACCCGCTGGCGATCCGCGATTCGGGCGCGCTCGCGAAGATCGCAGACACGCTGCTGCGCGCGGAAGATGTGCGCTACGTGGAGGTGACGGACGCGGGCGGCAACACGCTGGTGCAGAGGCGGCGGCAGGGATTTGCGGCGCCGCCCCGCGGTTTGAGCGGAGAAGGCCAGCGAAGCCGCGAAACGAATGGCGGAATGGTTCTGGAAGTGACCGAGCCGGTGGCGGCGGATTCGGACGGAATACTCGACTGGGACAGGAGCCGGGCTGCCGCGGGGCGGCTGGGTTACGTACGGGTTGGCTTTTCGATGCGCAAGAGGGACGCTCTGCTGTGGCGGATGATCCGGTATGCGGCCGGGGTGGCCGCCTTCCTCTCGCTCTTCGTCGCCCCGGCGCAGGGCTGGGAGCTGAAACGGCTGCTCTCGCCGCTGCAGGAGCTGATCCGGTTTACGCGAAAAGTGGACGGCGGCGACCTGACGGCGCGGGCTGCGGTGATGCGGGCGGACGAAATCGGGGAGCTGACGCTGGCGTTCAACCAGATGCTGGACCGGCTGAGCAGTACGACCGTATGCAGAAACTACGTGGACGCGGTGCTGCAATCGATGGCGGAATGCCTGATGGTGATTGACGCGGGGGGCCGGATCCGGACGGCGAATGCGGCTGCGCTCGAGATGCTGGGGTACAGCGCGGCGGAACTGATCGGGATGGACGCGAGCGCCATCCGTTCGTCCGGTGCGGGCTCCGGACTTGCGGGCGCGGACGATGTTTTCATCGCGAAAAACGGGAGGCGGATACCGGTTGTGGTCTCGTGTTCGCTTCTGCGCGGACCGAATGTGACGGAAGCAGGCTGCATCTGGGTGGCGCAGGACATGACGGCGCTGCAGCAGACTCAGCAGGAGCTGATCGCGGCCAAGGAAGAAGCCGAGCAGGCAAGCGCGGCCAAGAGCATCTTCCTCGCCACGATGAGCCACGAACTGCGAACGCCGCTGAACGCGATTGCCGGGTTCTGCCAGCTGCTGGAATTCGAGATGACGGACCGGGGAGCGGACCACTGGCTAAGCGATCTGCGGAAAATCAACGAGGCGAGCGATCACCTGCTCAACCTGATCAACGACATTCTGGACCTTTCGAAAATCGACGCCGGACGCATGCGGCTGGCGATGCAGCCATTCGATATCGGGCAGATGGCGCTGGAGGTGAGCGATGAATTGCAGCCGGCGGCGGCGAGGAACGGCAATGCGCTGAGCGTTTCGCTGCCGCCCGCATTGCGCGGCGGCGCACCGGCGTGGGGCGACGCTACGCGCGTGAAGCAATGTCTGGCGAATCTGGTGGGAAACGCCTGCAAATTCACGGCGAACGGCACGGTGGCGGTGGAAGTACTGCGGGAAAAGCAGGCTGACCTTTGCTGGTACAGCCTGAGCGTGAGGGACACGGGGATCGGCATCGCGCCAGAGCACTTGCCGCGCCTGTTTCGCGATTTCGGCCAGGTGGACCCTTCGACGACGCGCAAATACGGAGGCACCGGACTGGGGCTGGCGGTCAGCCGGCGGCTGGCGCGCATGATGGGCGGCGACATCACGGTGCAGAGCAAGCCCGGCGAGGGATCCGTCTTCACGCTGCGGATTCCCGCGCGGGCAAAGATCCAGCGGAACGATGGCGAAGCGGAAGCCGGGAGCGCCGATGGCGTATCCGGCGAAGAGGAATTCGCGAGTTGTTCGGCATCAGCGGTAAAAGAGGGAGACCAAAGTTCATGAAGAAAATCCTGGTGGTTGAAGACAACCCCGATAATCAGGCGCTTGTCACGCGATTTCTGCGGCGCGAGGGCTATGCGGTGATCCACGCGACGAATGGCCTGGCCGGTGTGGAGAAAGCGCAAACCGAAAGTCCGGACCTGATTCTGATGGATCTGAATCTGCCGGAGCTGGATGGATGGGAGGCGACGCGGAGGATCAAGGGCGACCCGAAGACGGTGAAGATTCCGGTGATCGCGCTGACGGCGCATGCCTATGAGTCGGATGCGTTGAAGGCGATCGAGGCGGGTTGCGACGGGTATGAGACCAAGCCGGTGGTGTACAACCGGCTGATGCAGAAGATCGGATCGATGCTGGAAGCGGCGCAATAAGCGGCGGCGCGGACGAAGGCGGCGGCGCGGCGTATCCCGCCGCCGCTGATGCGGCGATGAGGGGAGCGGCTTAGCGGCCGCTTCGGGACTCGCGATCGAGCGGCTGCATTTCGATGCGCCGGAAGTAAATCTCCGCGCCTTCCGACTGGATCTGAATCTTTCCGGCCGTGGGATATACGCGATAACCCTTGTTCACGACGACGCCATTCAAGATGTTGGTGAGGGTGTCTCCATCGGCGATGACTTCCTGGCGATTCCATTCGCCGGTGGGTTTCTCGATGTCTTTCGGCCCCCGATAGCCGAGCAGATCCTTCCACTCGGGATCGCGGCCGAACCAATCGAAGCGCCCGCGTTCGAGCGTGTGCGGAACGCCTTTCTCATCCCAGTAATATTCGCGGCCGAGCTGGTGAACATTGGCGGTCATGGTGGGACGCTCGCGGCCTTCCACCATGATGAAATCGCCCGTGCCGCCCTCGATGATCTGGGATTCGATGGATTGCAGCCAGATGCCATCGTGACCGCCATCCTCGCCCACTCCGTGGACCAGAATGCCGCTGTCCCGGGCGTGGCCTTCGCGTTTGCCGTGATTCGGGCCGCCCCAGCGCCATTCGGCGATGAGATGGTAATCGCGGTAAGCGCTTTGCGTGGTGAGCCCGCCCCACTCTTCGCCGGAGATCCTGAGCATGCCGTCCTGCACGGTGAACACGTGCTTGGGATCGCGATACTTGTCTTCCTGCAGCCATGTGTACCATCCCTCGAAATCCCTGCCGTTGAATAAAGCGACGGTCTGCTTCGGCGTGACCGCAGGCCCGGAAGTCTGCGCAAAAGAAGCGGCGGCGAGCAGGAATATGAGGACGTTTCGCATCTGGTTCATCATACAAACCACACAAGCAAACCAACCCCAAATCAAACCGCGCGCTTCGTGCCGGAAGCTTCGGGTCTATTGCTGCGCGGGCGGAGCGGGGGGCGGCGGAACAGGCTGCTGCGACTGACCGCCGAAAGGAGTCGACTGCGGCTGGGAGCCGAAGCCCGAGGACTGCGGCGAGCTGTTGAAAGAGCCCTGGGGATTAATTCCGTTCTGCGGCATCTGGCCCGGCTGCGGCAACGTCTGGCCGCCGCCGGCGCGGCTCAAATCCTTCGAGAGGTCGTAGATGAACTCCCATTCGCTGTACTTGCTTCGGTCGTTATAGCGCTTGATGCCTTCGCCTTCGGCCTTGGACGCGACGCCCGCGATGCCGCCCGATATGGTTGTGCCGACGGCGCCGGCGATGGGTGTTCCGGTGTTGGGCACGCCCGGGGCCGAGCCGACTGCGGCTCCGGGCGCCACCGCTCCCGAAACGGCGGTTGCCGCATTCGGATCCATGCCGGGAGTGGCGGGCGTTCCCATGTTTCCATTGAGACCACCCGGCCGGGGGGACGTGAGCAACTGATTGATCAGGTTGGCGGCGGCAGCGGGCGGCGCGCCAGGCTGACCCGGCATGGCCGTCTGGGCGTAGGGATTCTGCTGAGCGGGGATGCCCGACTGCGGAACAGCCTGAGGAACGCTGCCCGGCATTTGTCCGGGAATCTGCCCCGCCATACCGGCCGCAATGGCGGCGGGGTTATTCAGACCGGCTGACGGGTTGGGCGGCGGAGCATTGGGATCGAGCGGCGCAGCGGCCGCGCCGCCGGGCGCGTCGCTCGGACGGCGCCGCGTGGCCAGATTCACGGGCGTATTGGCATCGGTTGACCCGGACGCAACCAGCGGATTTTCCGCGACCAGAGCGGATTTGTCCGGAGCCGCCGGGGCTACCGTCTTGCCTTTGTTCAGAATCGAATCGATGAAGGCGCCGCCGGGACCGACATGAATCAGGCGCCATTCGTCGCTGCCGGTCATCGGGTCTTTGTAGCGATGGCGGAGAAAGCGGATGTTCTGGGTGTTGTCGAGAGCGTCCAGCGATGCCGGATACTGCTGAAATTTGCGGAAATAAAGCTGAATGCCGCGCTCATACTGCTCGCCGCGATCGATCAGCAGCTGCTCTTTCTGGCGCTGCGCTTCAAAGGCGACGCGAGGCAGCTCCATGTAGAGCATGATGGCGACGCACGCGGCCATCATGCAGATGAACAGGAGCGCGTAGCCCGCTTCGGATTGGCGCACCGGCTGCGAGCTCATCCGATCAACTCTTCGAGCGGCAGAGTCTGGGAATGGTTGAACTGCGTGTCTTCGATGGTGATGGAATTGACGCCGATGCGCGTGACTTTATAGCGGCCGCTCTTGACGGTATCGTTCTCGCCCGCGACGAGGATGTCGTCTCCATCGAGCAGGAAAGCCCGTTTGCGCCCGTTCACCCTGGAGACTTCAAAGCCGTAATAGCGAAACGTGATGGGAGGCGCCTGCGGACCGGCGGGCGCGGTGGCGGGCGGCGCGCCCGGCCCCACGGGATGGTTGATGGGGATGGTGGGGACCATCTTCGGCAGCGGCTTCGGGGGACCCGCCGGCTGGCCGATCTGGATGGGCTCCGCGCCCATCTGGAAGATGTTGCGGCCGGTGGATTCGAGGTCCACCTTTTCGAGCCTGGCGAGGAGATCGAAGCGGATTTCGGGATTGATGGTGGCGGGGTCCGGACGGTCCTTCGGATTCGCAACGCCGACGCGCGGGCGGAATTCGGACTGCGAAGTGCGGGTTCCGCGCCGGGCCAGCCTGCCGGCTGTTTCCGAAGGAATCACCTGCTGGGCGATGGGAGCGGCGGAGGCCTGCGGGGCGCGCCGCGGCGCCGGTTCATCGGACGGGCCGGAAAAGACCTGGGTATACAGCACGAAGGCCGCGATGGCGAGCAGCACGCCAAGGATCACGACCTTTTTCGGTTCCGCGCCGAACTTCATCACGCCCCTCCCGTATCGTTTTTGACGAAGGTATTGAGCTTGACGTTGACGGAAAGCTGATCGCCTTTGGGCCGGGGCGTGACGGCGACGCTTTCGATGATAAGAAAGCGCGGCGATTTATCCAGCTCATTCACGAACTTGAGGAGCTGCGCGTAAGTGCCCTCGAAGTTGACGGTGATGGTCATCATGTCGAGGTCCGCGCTGCCTTCGATCGGATCGAGCGGAGCGATGGTACCGTCGCCCAGCTTCATGCCGGCAGTGGTGGCGATCTGGTTGATCGTGCCGATGATGGTGGAGTAAGTGGTGCGGCGATCCGTCATGTAATCGGCAAGGAAGTGGCCCGCTTCCTCGCGGCCTTTGTCGATATTGCCTGCAAGAGCGCGGGTGCGCCGAAGATGGGTTTGCACGGCCTGCAACTGGGCGCGCGCGGCCACCAGCTGGCCGTCCAGATCGGCGGGCGACGGGCTGAAGAGATGAAATGCGATGGCCGCAGCCACCAGATTGGCGACCAGAAGAACGCCGAGCCCCGCCCGCACCAGCGTCTTGGGGTGTTTGAGCTGAGCCGCGGACGGGAGTTTAAAGTTTCTGGTCATAATTCACCGTGAGCCGGTAGCGGTAGAGCGGCTCATTCTGACTGGGGGGCGCCATGCCGCTGGCGGCAACCTGCCCGAAAGCCTCCGAGCCCTCCAGTTTGGCCATGAAGTTCACCACGGGTTCGGGCGAAGCCGCGGCCACGACCATATCGAGAGACACCTGATCCCGGCCGTTGATCTGGGGGCGAATGGAAACGATGCGGACTTCCGGCGGAAGAACCTTTTCCAGATCCTCGAAAATGCGGGTCCAGCTGATGGCCTTGCGTTTGATGAGGACGTTGAAGAGGACGCTGCGATCGAGAACCTCTTCATTGCCGGGCTGGCGCATGGCGGCATCGAGTTTCGCCTGCTCCTGGGTGGCGCGCGCGATCTGCGCGTCGATGCCTTTGAGCACGCGCTTCGTATCCTGAATCTCCCGGCGGTCCGACAGCGCAAGCGAGGCGAGTACCGCGAGGGAGACGGCGAGCAGCGCGGCCACGAGCGCGGAGGCGATGAGGATGGGCCGGTCCCGGCGGAACGGCTGGGTGGCGAGATTCAGCGGGAACCTCATGCGGCGGCCTTCTTCGCCGGGAGGGATTTGCCGGGCCTGAGGGATGCCAGATAACCCGCCAGTCCGGGGTGACGCTCGGGCATGACGGCGGCGTCGATTTCGAGCTCGACGGAGAGGCGCACGGCGGATTCCGCGGCGTGTTCTCCGAAGCCCGCGAGGAGCAACTTGTCCGGCCGGGCTCCGGTCTGGTCTTCGAGGTAGATCAGGGTGGGGTAGAGATCGGAGGAGATTTCTTCGAGCGGATCCGCGCCCGGCGCAAGCTCGAGCGAACGCGCGAGCTGCACAAAACCGTCCTTCACGGCGAGAACGCTGAGCGCGCCGGGCGCGCGATGGGCCACCAGCAGCGAGCCTTTCTGCGGCAGCAATTCGAGGAGCGCAAGCGATGACGCCGTAACGAAACCGGGATGCATGCCGGCGGCGCGGAACGGCGCTTCATAGTGCGAGATGGTTCCCGCGGGAGCGACGGCGGCAATGACGCGATTTCCCGGCTGCACCTGACAGGCAAGCGCGGCCTCGTCGATTTCAAACGGCACCGTTTTGCGCAGACGAAAACGAATGAGCGCCAGCCGCTCGGACTCTTTTTCCGGGATGTGCTCGAAATCCAGAACGGCGAGCCGCAGACTGTTGTCCGGAAGGATGAGGGCCGCGCTGCGGCGGCCGCGAGCGTTCGAGGCGGGAACGAGCCTGTTGACGGCGCCGGCATACGCGGCGGCGTCGAGCACGTTCTCCTTCGTGGGCGACGGAGCGAGAACGCCTTCGGCCAGGGGCGCGAACTGGGCGTTGCCGGAGGCTGCGGCGGCCGGCCGGGTGCGCGACATGGCGATGCCGTCCGCCGCAATTTCGAAAGCGAACTCGGGCGGCGGGTCCGCCAGCAGCCGCTGAATGGAATCGAGAACGCTCATTCGATGAAAGTGACCTTGTTGATTTCCTTGAGCGTGGTG
>DAIDJK010000402.1 GCA_027450225.1 Bryobacterales bacterium
GACGCGGAAGACGGTATCGCGAACCCGGCGGTCACAGTCCCAGTATGGCGTTCAGCAGGGGAGGAATGGCGAGAAAGATGGACATGCCGATGGCGCAGCCGAGCGCGATGGCGGCAAGCACGTCGGTGAGGTAATGCAGGCCGAGCATAATGCGGGAGGCCGCGATGCTCATGGCGCAAAATATCAGGCCGGCGAGAAGACCCGGATAGAACAGGCTGATGGAGACCGCGATGGCGAACGCCATCATGGTGTGGCCGGAAGGAAAAGAGAAGCGGTCCGGCGGCAGCAGCGTGGCCCAGCAATTCCGGTCGATGGCGCAGGGCCGTTCGCGCCCGGTGACCTTCTTGACGCAAAAGAAGACCAGCCATCCGGCGCCGGCGGCGGCGAGGCCGGTGAGCAGCGCGGTAATTCGCCGCGATCCGCCGAACAGAAGAATCACCACGCCCAGCGCCATCCACAGCCAGCCATCGCCGGCGCGCGACGACGCAATCATCCAGGCTCGCAGCCACCGCGGCGGCCGCCACTGGTTCACGCGCCTCATGAGCCGGCGGTCGCCGGCTGAAATCATCCGAATCACGCCGAGCCGTTCCCGATGGGATGGCGGCGGAATCCCGCCATCTCCTCCATTCTAGGCGCCGCGGGCGCGGAGATTTTCGATATGCGTGTGAGAATCGAGAGGAATGAAGACGCTCGAGCTCGTGTTCTTCGACGCGGGCGGAGGACACAGAAGCGCGGCCAACGCGCTTCGCGAGGTGGCGCAGCGCGAGCAACGGCCGTGGGACGCGCGGCTGATGAATCTGCAGGAACTGCTCGACGAACTCGACATTTTCCGGAAGATGACCGGACTGCGCCTGCAGGACGTTTACAACCTGATGCTGCGGCGGGGGTGGACCCTGGGGTCGCCCACGCTGATGAAATTCATGCACGGCATCATTCGTCTGTACCATCCGCAGCAGGTGAAGCTGCTGGTGCGGCACTGGAGCGCGAATCCGCCGGACATGGTGGTCTCGGTGATCCCGAACTTCAACCGGGCGCTGTTCGAGGCGAAACAGAAAACCATTCCGGAAGCGCCGATGGTGACGATACTGACCGACATGGCGGATTATCCGCCGCATTTCTGGATCGAGCGGCAGCCGCAGTATTTCATCTGCGGCACCGAGCGCGCTTACCGCCAGGCGATCGCAACCGGCAACGCGCCGGAGCGTGTGTTCCGCGTCTCCGGCATGATTCTGAATCCACGATTCTACGAGCCGGTGGAGGTGGATCGGGAACGCGACCGTGAAGCGCTGGGCCTCGATCCCCGGCTGCCGACGGCGCTGATGATGTTCGGCGGGGAGGGGTCCGCGGCCATGGTGGATATCGCGGCCTCGCTCGACCGGAGCGGACTCGAGATGCAGGTGATTGCGATCTGCGGCAAAGGCCGGCGCACGGAAGCCGCGTTGCGCGCCATGCGCACGCGCGTTCCCATGCACGTGGCCGGCTTCACGCGCGAAGTCCCGAGGTTCATGCGCCTGGCGGATTTCTTCATCGGAAAACCGGGGCCGGGCAGCATCAGCGAGGCGGTGGCGATGGGGCTGCCGGTGATCATCGAGCGCAACATGTGGACGCTGCCGCAGGAACGTTACAACGCCGACTGGGTGGAAGAACAGGGCGTGGGCATTGCGCTGCGCAGCTTCGACCGCGAGATTGTGGGGGCGGCGCGCCGCATGCTGGATCTGAAGACGCGCTGCGAATTCGTGCGCAATGTGGCGCGGCTCGAGAACCGCGCCGTGTTCGAGATTCCGCAGATCCTCGAACAGATTCTCGACACGCACCGCGGCTGACCGCAGCCAGGTCGAGCACGGCCAGCCCGACCGTGATGCGGCACACGGGTCAGCGCCCCGCGCGCTCGAACTTCGTGGAATCATCAGGCGAGATGTCACGGCACAGCATTTTCAAAGGACTCGCGGCCGGCGCTATCGCCGGGGCGGCCGGCTCACTGGCGATGGACCGCTTCCAGCAACTGGAGAGCTGGATGGAATCGCGAGCCGGCGGCAATGGAGGCTCGTCTGGCGCATCGGGTGGAGATCCGGCGACGGTGGAAGCGGCGGCCGCCATCGCGAGAACGTTTGCGGGCCACGATCTCAACCCCCGAAGCAAAGCCGCCGCAGGCGCCGCCATGCACTATGCGATGGGGATGACGAGCGGAGCGATCTACGGCGCGCTGGCGAGCAGGACCGGCGCCGTTACCGCGGGAACGGGCGCGGCTTTTGGAACCGTGCTCTGGGCAGTGGCGGACGAAGGCGTGGTTCCAGCGCTCGGTTTATCGAAAGGCCCGGCCGCATACCCGGCTTCGTCGCACATGAAAGCGCTCGCGTCCCATCTGGTTTACGCGGTCACCACGGAACTGGTGCGGCGAGGGCTCGATCGAATTCTCTGACGCCGCACGCGCCGGCTCGCTGGTTTCGGGCTAATCGACGGACATGCGCGCATCCCGAAGGCCGTCCGCATCCAGCTGCTCGCCGCGCAGCAGCACAATGCGGACTTCGCCCAGCACGGGGCGGTGCAGATCCAGAAACGCGCGCAGCAGTTCTTCTTCGCCCACCATTTCGAGGCATTGCGGCAGGCTCGGCGGCGGGACGTCGGAGTTGTCCAGCGTCAGCCGGCCGTCGTTCAGAAAGCCGCCGGTCACGCGATGCAGAACCGCCTGATCGATGCCGGCCTCTTTGGCATGCTGCAGCAGATAAGGTCCCAGCGCCGGCGCAATCAGCTTTCGCCAGCCACTCCGGGCGCGGGCGGTTGCTCCGGTTTTGAAATACAGCCGAAGGACGGTCAGTTCGTTCATTCGGGAGTCGTCGTTTCCTTTCAGATATCCAAGGTGGTGAAGGTGTTCGAACAGGTCGATTTCCGGCGCCTGGCGAACGTCGCCGAGGTCGGCCAGCCGCAGACCTTCTTCATGACCGGCGCCGGCGTGCTTGCTGAGCGCAATCCGCTGCGCCGAGTAAATTCCGGCATGTCCGGAGGTGAGATACGCAACTACGGAAGCGATGGCGGCGAACACGCCCGCTTCGGCGCCGAACAGTTCCATCGCCATCAGCGTGGAGGCGAGCGGAGTATTGGCGGCGCCCGCGAACACGCCCACAAAGCCCATGCCGGCCAGCAGCGGCATCGGCAGCGGCAAAATGCGCCCCAGCGCATTGCCGAGCGTGGCGCCGATAAAGAAGAGCGGCGTCACTTCACCGCCCTTGAAACCGCAGCCCAGCGTGAGCGCGGTGAATAGAAGTTTGGCTGCGAAGTCCCACGGCGCAACCGGCCGCGCGAAGGATTCAACGATGGCCGGAATGCCCAGCCCGATGTAACGTGTGGAGCCGATGGCGAATACCGCGGCCGCCACCACCGCGCCGCCCAGCACGGGCCGCAGCGGCGCATAACGGATGGTCCGTCTGAACCATCGCGAAATCCCGTGCGTCACGGTCGCGAAGAGTCTGCCCGTAAGCCCGAACGCAACGCCTGCGATCACCGCCGCCAGCAGCCCGCGCGTATCGATCTCCGGTATCTGCTGTATCCGGAAAACGGTGTGATGCACTCCACACGCGAGCGTCATCCGGTCGCCCACGATCGCCGCGATGAAGCACGGCAGAATCGCGTCGTACCGCAGCTTGCCGATGGCGAGGACTTCCAGCCCGAAGACCGCCCCCGCCAGCGGCGTTCCGAACACCGATCCGAAACCGCCGCTGATTCCCGCCATCAGCAGGATTCGCCGGTCGGCCGGACCGAGGCGCAGCGGCCTGGTCAACTGGTCCGCCAGCGACGCGCCGGTTTGCAGCGCCGTTCCTTCGCGCCCCGCCGATCCGCCGAACAGATGGCTTGCGAACGTGCCCAGCAAAACCAGCGGCGTCATCCGCGCCG
>DAIDJK010000403.1 GCA_027450225.1 Bryobacterales bacterium
GGCGGAAGTATCGGGGCCGAGCGCAAGGCCCGAAAGATCGGGCCGCAGCGGATTGGTGGCATCGATGATGATCCTGTCTTTGAGATCGCCCGCTTCCACCAACGCGTCGCGCGCCGCCGGCCACGGCACGGCAAGCAGCACCGCATCCGCGTAGCACGCCGCGTCTCTCGGCTGCGCCGCGGCCGCCTTTCCACCGGCAACGGACACGAGTTTCTTCACCTGATCCGAATCCGGATGGCGCGAACTGAACGTCACCTCGTGACCTGCTTTCGCCCAGCGCACGCCGAGCGCTCCGCCCACGTTGCCCGAACCGAGAATCGCGATCTTCATTCCGCCTCCTGCCCCTATTTGAGCAGGAGAACTCTGCGCCGCGAAGGCGCCGCCGGTGGAGGTGGCGGGTCGTTGACCGGCTGTCCGCTGGTCACCAGAGACGAATCGAGCCCCGAGCCGATATTGCGCGATGGCAGATGTGTCAGATTGTTGACCGACTGATTCGTCATCTGCTGTGCGGATTCGATCGCCCAGTTGGTGGCGCCTTCGATGGTGTTTTCCTGGATCACATTCTGGTCGGAACCTGGATCGAGAAAGATTCCGGAATAATTGGAGCCCTGAATCTCGTTCGAAAACAAAATATTGCCGTGGCTGGGCGTAAAATCCAGCTCATCGGACGGAGCGTCTCCCGCCGCCGCGCCCAGTTCGATTCCGAAGAAATGCTGGGTCGCGCTGGCGCCATCGTTATCGCTCAGGATCGAGTTCATGCCGATCAGGTTGAAATAACCGGTGCGCACCAGCTTCACGCCGCCGCCGAAATTATGCGCGACGTTGTTCATGAAGATGAGATTGTAAAGCGCGTTGTCCACCGAAATGCCGGGAACCTTCTCGGCCGGCGTACCATCCGGATTGCGCCCCCCAGCGCTGATGAAGTCCTTCGCCATCACCGCATCCGATTCGCCCCAGCGGTTCCCGTTGCCTACGAGGATGTTCGACGCCACCACATTCGCCGTCGAGCCGTCATCGAGGCAAAGCCCCTCCTTGGCGTTCCCCTGGATGGTGTTATTGGTGATCACGTTGCGCACTCCGCCGTCAGAATAGATTCCGTTCGCCGAATTGCGGAGAACGCGGTTGAAGGCGATCAGGTTGTCGCGCGGCGGCGACATGCGATTCAGCATCGGCTCGGAAACCACCCAATAGCCGTCGGGACCGAACAGAGTTCGCGGATTACCCGTCACGTCCACCTGCCGGTCCGAGATGACGATTCCCGCGGTGATGTTCGAAGCGCCTGTATCGAAGGTGATGTCGTTCCGCGCGACGTAAGAGCTTGTTGTCCCGCGATGGATCAGAATGCCGGCCAGCGCCACTCCCGACACGCGGTTTTGCGTGATCTGGACGCCCTCCGAACCGGTCACCACGATTCCGGCACCGGTGAGGTTTGCAATCACCGCGCCCGAAACCGAGCAGCGCTGGCAGTTGTTCACCAGAATCGCCGAATCGCCGGAAACGAAGTTTCCGCCGGATACCGTCACGTTGGCGGCATTCTCGATGCGGACCATGTAGGCTCCCTGGGGGCCTCCGGATAGCGAAGCCGAACCGAAGTCGACGGCAATGCCCGACCTCCGGATCTCGATCGGCTGATCGATTGTCAGCGATGGCGACGCCACCCGGAACGCCGAGGCGCTGCCCGACGCCATGAGCTGATTCAATCCGGAAGCGGTCTGGCCCGAATACAGGGTCCACTGCGAAGGGTTCGCGGGAGCTGCGATCGCGGCCATCATCGTCTGCGCGGCCGACCATGCATCCAGCGACGAAGTCCCGGTGAGCCCCAGCGCTTTCGCCCGTTTCCACACCTGCGTTGCGGCGGCTGCGGTCCCGGCGGGCGAGCCTGCGGCATCATTCAGCGCCGGAAGCCCGAACGCCTGGAAAATATTGGTTTCGCTGAACGTGAAGGGCGGCGGAGCGCCCAGATTTTGCGCCTGAAGGAGAGCGCAGTCAGCCGCGATGATCATCACAACGGCGGCGCGGAATGTGGACCCCATAAGCCGCGATTGTGAAGCAAATCGGTGACCCGATCAGTGCGTCATCGCGTAGACGACATAATTTGTGGCTATTTTCATCCCCATCGACGAAAACTTTTCGGGATATCTGGGATCATCCGCCCATTCCCACGAATCCCCCAGGTCCATGTTGTGGCACATCGCCACCATCACACGGCCCTTGTCGTCGTAGATGCCGCGCCATCGAGGCTCGTAACCGTCTTTCTCGTAGACGCGGCCGCTGTACAGGTACTGCGCGCCGGGAACCTGGAAGCGGTCGGAGAGATCGTAGAGCACGTGGAAGATGGGGTCGTCGTTCGGAATATCCACGATGGGCCGGTCCGGAAAAACCTTCTTCATGCCGCGCACGAAAACCGCCCATTCCTGCGTGCCGTGATTATCGTCCGTCATGAAAAAACCGCCGCGCAGCAGATACTCGCGCAGTTTCTTCGCCTGTTCGTCGGTCGGATTCCAGAAGCCCACCTCGACCGCATACAGCCAGGGATAGTTGAAGACGTCATCGCCGTCATCCAGATCGACGGGCTGTTCCACCGATCTTGCCTGAATGCGCGTCAGCCTTCGGATGGCCGCGGAAAGATGCCGGTCGGAGCGAGGGTAATCGATAGTCCAGTTCGCGTTGCCGTGTTTCCAGTCCGGATTGCCGCGGAAACCCCACGTCGGAATCGCGGGATACATGAGCCGCGCGAAAACCCACTCGGATTTCTGCTGCCAGTCCGGCGGCAGCGGGAAATTCTCATACTCCACGCCGGGATATTCGCGAAAGGGCTTCTGCCACGCGAAGGCGCCCGCCACCAGGAGCAGGCTCATCGCCGCGGCCGCCAGAACCCGATTTGCGTTAGCCACGGCCATTCAGTTCGCCGGATTCGCCTTCGTTTCCGCCTGCCCGGTCTGGCGGGCTTCGATGATCCGGTGCTCCAGCATGTCCTCGAACCGCTCCGGGATAAAGCCCGACATCCGGCTGGACGTGCGCCCCTTCGAATCGATTACAAGCACGGTTGGAATCGAGTTGATGCTCAGCAGCCGCACGAGGCCGGCATCGTAATACGCCGGACCCTGCCAGTGCTGCTGCCGCATGAACTGCGGCGCGAGCGAGTGATCGTCGTCGGTATCCACGGAAAGGAAGACGACGCCGGGATCGCTCTTCAGGTTCTGCTTCACCTTCTCGATGAGCGGATGCTGCGCGCGGCAGGGTCCGCACCATGTAGCCCAGAAATCGAGCACGATGGTTTTTCCGGAAAGCGAGGCCAGCTTCAACGGCTCGCCGCCGTCCACGGGCGGCAGCGTGAAGTCGAGCACTTTCGAGGCGGAAGCGTTCGGATCTTTCGCTTTCAGCTCCGCCACGCGTTCACT
>DAIDJK010000404.1 GCA_027450225.1 Bryobacterales bacterium
TCGAGGACCGGGGCGCTCCGCCCTGCTTCCCCATCCCTTGTCTTTTCATGCCGCTACGAGAAATTGGGTTTGTTTTGCAGACTGCCCCGGCGGTTCTTTCGGACGCTGCTTGCCTTCCGGCTCATGCTACGCTCAAGCCGGGCAGAAGTGATCGCGAGGCCGGGCAGTTTATCAACGGCCGGTCCACGTCGCGGTGAACACGTTGAATTCGTACCGCGCCGGCGCCTTCCAGTCGGAGACGAACGCGATTCGTTTCCCGTCCGGCGAGAACTCCGGGAATGAGGTGAAGCGGCCGAAATCTGTCACCTGCTTCAGGCCCGTGCCATCCGTCTTCACGATGTAAAGCTCGAACTTACTCGAATCGCAGGCCTGCTTGTTGGACGAGAACAGAATCTGTTTGTCGTCCGGGCTGAACGTGGGCGCAAACGACGCGCAGCCGAAATCCGTGATCTGCCGCGCGTGAGAGCCGTCCGCATCGGCCACGAACAGTTCCATCTTCATGGGGCTCGTCAGATTCTCGTGCAGCAGGTCGGCGTATTTCTTTTTGTCTTCGGGCGCACCCGGATGGTGGGCCCGCCAGACGATCTTCCTGCCGTCGTGCGACAGCACCGCGCCGCCGTCGTAGCCGAAGCTGCGGGTAATCTGCTTCTTCGCCGAGCCATCGCCATTCATTTCCCACAAATCCAGATCGCCCGAGGCCATCGACGTGTAAATGACCTTTCCCGTTTTCCAGTTGACGGTTGCCTCCGCATCGTAGCCCTCGGCCGACGTCAGGCGCGTCAGCCCGGAACCGTCATCGTGCGCGCGAAAGATATCGTAGCCGGGGTAAACCGCCCAGACATATCCTTTGCTGTGGTCGGCTTCGGGAGGGCAGGCTTCGCCCGCCAGATGGGTCGACGCATAAAGAATGTCATGGCCGCCAGCCAGAAAATAGCCGCACGTCGTGCGGCCCTTGCCGGTCGAGACCATGTGCTGATCCGATCCGTCGGCGTTCATCACATAAATCTGATCGCACTTCGATTCGCCGCGCGTCGATTGAAATATGAGCCGCCGCCCATCCGGAGACCAGTAGGCTTCCGCGTTCTCCCCGCCATGGGTCAACTGGCGGATATCGGAAAGAAAGGCGCGTGGCCCGTCGCCCGCGAAAATCACGGCGCAGGCGAAAGGCAGCGCGGCAAGTAAAATCCGTCGCACGAGAAAAGATTATTGCATTGCTTTTGGCTTTGTTTTGTAATTTCGCCGGATGAGAAGGCGGTTGGCTTCGTTTTTTCGACTGACCCCGGCGCGATTTCCTCCGCCTTCAGTGCAATCCTGTCAACCCACGCGGCGCGCCTTAAACCGGTTGGCTTCCTTTTTTCGACTCCCCTGCGGACCCGAAGCGTTCGCCGTTCACGCGCGCGGCGACGAATCCTAACCCCGCTCCTGGCCGCGCGACTGTCCGACGCGCAAGTCTTTCCTGTCAACAGTTTGCGTGCGATTCGGCTTTGTTTTGCAATTTCCGCCGCGGGCGTTTTTCAGCCTTTTACGCCTTGATGCCGTGCTACTCTCGGACCGCGCCAGATGGGCGCACAAAAAGAAAGCGCGGCGCCGGTTCGATAACGAACCGGCCTGCCGCGCCGTTCCACTGCCGCTGTCTTTTTATTACGCCGTGCGCATGGCTTCGGACTTGTCGCCCGAAATCGCCGCCTGCGCCGCCGCCAGCCGGGCAATCGGCACCCGGTATGGCGAACACGACACGTAATCCATGCCGACCCGATAACAGAATCCGACCGAGCTCGGTTCCCCGCCGTGCTCGCCGCAGATGCCAACTTCGAGGTCAGGCCGCGTCGATCGCCCGGCCTTCACCGCCATCTCGACCAGCTTGCCCACGCCTTCCTGATCGAGTACGGCGAAAGGATCGGCCTTGAAGATCTTTTCCTTCTCGTACTCTTTCTGGAATTTCGTATAGTCGTCGCGCGAAAGACCCATCGTGGTCTGCGTCAGATCGTTGGTGCCGAACGAAAAGAACTCGGCTTCCTTCGCCACCTTGTCCGCCGTCAGAGCCGCCCGCGGGATCTCGATCATCGTCCCGACCATGTACTCCACCTTATGACCCTTCTGCGCAAAAACCTCCTCGGCCACCCGAACCACAATCTTCTTCTGGTTCTCGAGTTCCTCGACCGAGCCGATCAGCGGGATCATCACTTCGGGGATCACCTTCACGCCCTTCTGCGAAACCTGCACCGCGGCTTCGAAGATGGCGCGCGCCTGCATCTCCGTGATCTCCGGATACAGAATGCCGAGGCGGCAGCCGCGCAGTCCCAGCATCGGGTTGAACTCGTGCAGTTCTTCCACCCGGCGCAGAAGGTGCGGCAGATACTTCTTCAGTTCCCCCACCGGCACGTTGTAACGCCCGCTCATTTCCTTCTTCGTCTTCGCTTCTGCGTAAGGGAGCACCGCGACATCCACCATCAGGTTCTCGCGCTTGGGAAGGAATTCATGCAGCGGAGGATCGAGCGTTCGGATCACCACCGGGAAGCCGTTCATCGCCTTGAACAGGCCCGCGAAATCGGAGCGCTGCATCGGCAGCAATTTCTGCAGCGCCTTGCGGCGCGTCTTCTCGTCGTCCGCCAGAATCATCGCCTGCACATGCGGCAGCCGGTCTTCGGCGAAGAACATATGCTCGGTCCGGCAAAGGCCGATGCCTTCGGCGCCGAACTCACGCGCCACTTTCGCGTCGCGCGGAATGTCTGCATTGGCGCGCACCCCGAACTTGCCGCGGAACTCATCGGTCCAGCTCATGAACTTGCCGATGAAGTCGTGCGAAAGGTCGGGTTCGGAAGTCTTCGCCTGGCCGAGGAAGACATCGCCCGTGGTGCCATCGAGCGAGATGAAGTCGCCTTCCTTCACCGTGGTGGTCTTGCCGCCGGCGGTGACGGTCAAAATCTTCTTCGGCTCGTTGATCCTGATCTCGCCCGCGCCCACTACGCAGGGGCGGCCCATGCCGCGCGCCACAACCGCCGCGTGGCTGCTCTTGCCGCCAATCGCCGTCAGAATGCCCTTCGCAACGTCCATCCCGTGAATGTCATCCGGCGTGGTTTCCTTGCGCACCAGCAGAACCGGGCCATGCGCGGACATCTGCACCGCATCTTCCGCGCTGAACGCCACGCGGCCCACCGCGGCGCCGGGCGAAGCCGAAATGCCGGTGGTCAGTTTCGTCAGGTCTTTCAGGGTCTTCGTGTCGAACACGGGATGCAGCAGCTGATCCAGCTGCGAAGGCGCCACGCGCAGTACCGCGTCCTTCTTCGTGATCATGCCTTCTTCCACCATGTCCACCGCAATCCGCACCGCCGCCGGACCCGTGCGCTTGCCGTTGCGGGTCTGCAGCATGTAGAGCTTGCCTTCCTGGATGGTGAACTCGAAATCCTGCATGTCGCGGTAATGCTTTTCGAGGTTCGTGGTGATGTCGCGCAGCTGCCGGAACGCATCCGGCATCACGCTTTCGAGATCGGCGATCGGGTGCGGCGTGCGGATGCCGGCCACCACGTCTTCGCCCTGCGCATTCAGCAGATATTCGCCGTAGAACACCTTCTCGCCCGAACCGGGGTCGCGCGTGAAACCGACGCCCGTGCCGGAGTTTTCGCTCATGTTCCCGAACACCATCGCCTGCACGTTGGCCGCGGTGCCGATGTTGTCCGGAATCTTTTCCATCTTGCGGTAGTAAGCCGCCTTGTCGTTCCACCAGGAGCCGAACACGGCGCCGATGGCGAGAGAAAGCTGCTCGCGCGGATCGGACGGGAACGGTTTGCCCATCTCCTTCTGCACCAGCTTTTTGTAGCTGTCGATAATCGCCTTCAGATCATCGGCCTTCAGGTCGGTGTCGAGCTTCGTCTTCACCTTCTCCTTGCGGGCGTCGAAGATGTGGTCGAACTTCTCCATGTCGATGCCGAGCGCCACTTCGCCGAACATCTGGATGAAGCGGCGGTAGCAGTCGTAGGCAAAACGCGGATTGCCGCTCTTCTGCGCCAGCCCCTCGGTGGTCTCATCGTTCAGGCCGAGGTTCAGGATGGTGTTCATCATGCCCGGCATGGAGAACTTCGCGCCGGAGCGAACGCTCAAAAGCAGCGGGTTCGAGGCATCGCCGAGCTTCTGCCCCATCTCGTGCTCCAGCTTCTGCAAAGCCTTGTCGATTTCGTGGTTCACGTTCTCCGGGATCTGCTTGCCGTTGTCGAAATAGGCGTTGCAGACGTGCGTCGCGATGGTGAAACCGGCGGGCACCGGCAGTCCGGCGCGCGACATTTCAGCGAGGCCGGCGCCTTTCCCTCCGAGCACTTCTTTCATCGATCCATCGCCGTCGGCCTTGCCGCCGCCGAACGAGTAGACGTTCCTGTTCATTTCATCTCCTCAAAAATTGGTTACGATTTCGGAAAAATCAGCGATGGTCGAAAATTCGACCAGCATATTGCGCAAAAGCGTGAGCCGGTTCCGGCGCACATGGGAATCGGGCGCGTTCACCAGAACCTTGTCGAAAAACAGATCCACCGCGGGCCGCAGCGTGGCGATGGCGGCGAGTTCCCCGCGATAATCAAGCTCCGCGGTTTCGCGGCGAACGCGCTCGAACGCGCCATAAAGATCGCTCTCCGGTCCGGCTTCCAGCACCGCGGAATCCACCGCGCCGGCCTCGCCATCCACGTTCGCCTGCTTCAAAATGTTGCGGATGCGTTTGAAGCTGGCGGCGAGAGGTTCGAAGTTTTCGGTGGGCCGCACATCGCGCACCGCTTCGAGCCGCTCATTCACATCCACCAGATCCTCCCAGCCCGAAGCGATAACCGCGTTCACTTCGTCATACCGGAACCCGCGAATTTCACGGAAGTAATACCGGACGCGATCGAGGAAGAACTCTTCGAGCGCCGCATCGCCGCCCAGCAGCGAGCGGATCGGAATGCGCAGCGCGCCCTCGATGAGGATTTTGACGATGCCCTGCGCCGCCCGGC
>DAIDJK010000405.1 GCA_027450225.1 Bryobacterales bacterium
CGCGTCATCAATCACCACCGCCAGCTGATACGCGAACACGTTATCCGCGCGCAGCACGATGAAGTCTCCCACCTCGCGCGCCAGATTCTGCTCGTACGCCCCGAACAGCCGGTCCTCGAATTCCATCGGACACGCATTCACGCGCACGCGCCACGAAACATGTCCCCCATGCCGCTTCGGTCCGGACGCGCAGTAGCCCGGATACACCCCGTCGCCCACTTCACGCCGCGAGCACGAACACGGATACGCCACCCCGGTGCGCCGCAGCGTCGCCAGCGCATCCTGGTAAGCGGCGGTCCTTCGGCTCTGGTACATCACCGGCTCATCCCAGTCGAATCCGAACCGCTCGAGCGTGTGCAGAATATCGTCGGCGGATTCCGCCGAGCAGCGCGGCCGGTCGATATCCTCCATCCGCACCAGCCACTTCCCGCCGTTCGCCCGCGCATCGAGATAACTCGCCAGCGCAGCCACCAGCGACCCGAAATGCAGGGGCCCCGTCGGCGATGGCGCGAAGCGCCCTCTGTATCCTGCGCTCACGTCTTGATCTTAGTGCGCGCTACAATCGACGCGTAAATGCCAGTGGTTCGCATGAAGGACATCGCGCGGGAACTGGGCGTGTCCGTGGTCACCGTCTCGAAAGCTCTGCGCAACCACGAGGACATCAGCGCCGAAACCCGCGCCCGCGTTCTCCAGCGCATGCGCGACCTGAATTACCGCCCCAATCTCGCCGCGCGCGCGCTCGTCACCGGCCGGTCTTTTATCGTCGGCCTCGTCGTTCCCGGTCTGCTGCACTCTTTCTTCGCCGAAATCGCCAAAGGCCTTACCAGCGTCCTGCGCAAGCAGGGCTACGGTCTGGTCATCGCCACCTCCGAAGAAGATCCCGAACTCGAATCGCAGGAGATCGAACAGCTACTCGCGCGCCGCGTCGATGCCCTCATCATTGCCACCACTCACCTGACGCCCGAAAGCTTCGAGCCGCTCGCGGAACACGAAATTCCCTACGTGCTGATCGATCGCCGCATCGAGCAGCTTCCCGCGCCCTTCGTCGGCGTCGATGACCGCACCGTCGGCTTCATGGCCACCGAGCACCTCATCCAGGCCGGCTGCCGCCGCATCGCCTACATCTACGCCAGCAACATGAGCCCCGCCATGGGGCGCCTCGAAGGCTACAAACGCGCGCTCGAAAGGTACAAACTCCCCATCGTCCCCGAATACATCCGCCCGCACGACGATGTGGGCGACGCCACGGACGATACCGCCTACGCCACCATGAAGGAATTGCTCGAAATGCCCGAGCGGCCCGATGGCGTCTTCTGCTTCAACGATCCGGTCGCCGTGAACTCCATGAAGGCCGCGCTCAATGCGGGCTTCCGCATCCCGGAAGACGTCGCCTTCGCCGGCAGCGGTAACATCCGCAACGCCGACTTCCTCCGCGTCCCGCTCACCAGCGTGGACCAGAACAGCGTGGCCATCGGCGAACGCGCCGCCAAAATGGCGCTCTCCATGATCGAGTCGAAAGTGAAAGGCTCCGACGCCCCGGCTGCCCGGCCGAAGACCGTGCTTCTCGAGCCCCGCCTCGTCGTGCGCCAGTCCAGCATGCGCAAACCGTAGCAGGCCGCTTCATCGCCGGCCTCACCGCCCGCGCTCGTATACCTCGCAGTGGTTCATCGCCGTGAACCCGCCATCCATCGGCATCGTCCCCTTGAAGTCCCGCGTCATCCGGTACCCGTCCGCCTCCGCCGCATCCCTCAGTTCCGTCACCGCCGGCTCCATGCCCGTATGGTTTCCGGACCACGCCGTCGGCAGCGTCTCCTCGTAAGCGATCACCACCAGGTCCGGACGTCCCGCCGCAATCTCTCCCGCATCCTGCGCCGCATGGTTCCGCGTGCTCCAGAACCAGTACGCGTAGCGTGGCTGATTGGCGAAGATATTCGTCCGGAACCACGGCAACACGCCGCTCGAATAGGGCGTAAACCCGAAGATCCTCGCGCCCCGCACAGTCGCCAGGTACCGCGCGCAAGCCTCGCTGCCGTCGTACGGCCGGGCCAGATCGTACCGCACCGCGCCGATGGTCCATGGCAGTTGCAGCAGGCACGCAAGCCCCAGAAGCAGGGCGAGCGCGTAATCCGGCGCACCCGGCCGCGCAGGCCACGCAATCCAGATCATCGCCACCAGGGTTACGAAAACCATCCCCGCATGCCACGGCGACATATATACCGCGGCCAGCACGAACAGCAGGAATGCGAGCGGGATCAGCAGCGCCGCGCCGCGCCTCCGGATCAGCCACGCCAGACACGCCACCGCAATCACGCCGGAAAAAAACAGACTGGTCGAGATTCCGAGCGTGAACAGATGCAGAGCGCGCGCGGCTTTTTCTTTCAATCCGCCGGGCGCAGCGGGAACAGTCGCTGCCGGAACTGCCGGCTTTGCCGCGCTCGCGCCGCTGCCCCGGTGCAGAATCCGCGTGAACTGCGGCTGAACGAAGGACACGTCCGGCGGCTGCCATGCGGTCACCAGCGCGACCGCCGCGCCCGCCGCAAAAATCGCCATCGCCGGAACCATCCCCGCGTACTGCCGTTCGCGCCAGCAGAACCACGCATAGGCCAGCGCCAGCCCGCCCGCCACTACGAATCCGTGCGAGCTCACATTCGCCAGCAGCGCCAGCGCGATCGCCAGTCCCACCGTTCTTCGCGCCCGGAAACACGCCGCCGCCACGAAGATCAGCAGCGGAAACAGAACGTAGCTCCGCGCCACCACGGCATACTGATACCCCAGAAAAAACGTGAACGGCAGAACAATGCGCAGCGCCAGCGGAAACGGCGCGTACCGCAGCAGCACCCACGCGCCCGCAATCGCGATCGCCGCCGCAATCCAGCCCATCGCCGCGTAGGGCATTCCCGTGTGCGCCGGAATCCAGAGCAGCGCATGCCACAGCCCTGGCGTGCCCTCATACCGGACGCCGCGCCACAGCATGTCCCAGAAACCCCGATCGCGCGCGATCAGCCAAGCCTGCGCCTCGTCCGCCCACGGCTCATGCCGCGCCACCGTCGCCAGCACCATTGCCGCGTAGATCGCCAGCGCCACCCACGCCGCCGCCGGGAAGGCGTCTTTTTTGTCTGCCGCGCGAACGCGAGCAACGGTTCGTTCGCCCAAAAGCAACTCGGAGTGTAGCAGCGGTTTCAGCCGGATCCGAGCCGTTCGCGGGTCGAAAGGCACACTCACGCCGCGTGTGGATTTCTCACGCGCGACGAGTAATCCTCAACTGCTTCGTAACGTCTTCTTTGATATGCTTGTGGCTTCTGCAACACCACACCCAGGTCGAGGTACGTCCAGAATGTCCTCTCATTTAAAATCTCTGCTATTTGCGCTCGCTCCGGCGCTTCTGCTCACAGTCCCCGCGTTCTCTCAGGTCACGGGCGTGGAAGGTGTTGTGAAGGGCCCGGACGGCCAGCCGGTCAAGGGAGCTCTCATCGAGTTCCAGCGCACCGATATCAAGGGCGATTACAAGGTCAAGACAGACAAGAAAGGTCACTACGGCCACTACGGCCTTCCGCTCGGAACCTACGACGTCGTTGTCCAGGTGGATGGAAAAACCGTGGACGGCATCAAAGGGCTTCGCACCAAACTCGGCGACCCGATGACGCAGAATTTTGACCTCAAAGCCCAGCAGCAGCAGCAGGCGGCCAACAACTCCGGCGAACTCACCCAGGAGCAGGCTCGCAGCATGACCAAGGAGCAGAAAGAGCAGTTCGAAAAAGCTTCGAAGAGCCGTGAAGCGCAGCTTGCCAAGAATAAAGCTCTCAACGAAGCCTATACAACCGGCAAGAACGCTCTCGACGCCAAACAGTACGATCAGGCCATCGACAGCCTGACCAAAGCCGCCGAAATGGACGCCAACCAGGTCGCCGTATGGAGCGCGCTTGCCGATGCTTATGCCGGCGCCGCGCAGGCGAAGCCGTCCGATGCCGCCACGCTCTGGCCCAAGTGCTTCGACGCCTACCAGAAATCCATCGCGCTCAAGCCGGACGACGCGTCTTACTACAACAACTACGCGCTCGCCCTCGCCAAGGATGGCAAGATGGACGACGCCAAGACCAATCTCGAAAAGGCTGCCCAGCTCGATCCGGCCGGCGCCGGCAAGTATTACTACAATATGGGCGCGCTGCTCGTGAACCACGCCCAGAACGACGCGGCTGTCGAAGAGTTCAAGAAGGCGATCGCGGCGGACCCGAACTATGCCGACGCGCAATATCAGTACGGCGTCGCCCTTGCGGGAAAAGCCACCACCGATCCTTCGGGCAAGATCATCGCGCCTCCCGGAACCATCGAAGCGCTGCAGAAATATCTCGAGCTCAAGCCCGATGGCTCCTACGCCCAGTCGGCCAAGGAGCTGATCGCGCAGCTCGGCAGCTCTGTCGATACCACCTATAAGAATCCGAGCGCGGCGAAGTCGAACAAGAAAAAGAAGTAAGCTGGCGCGCGGGGCGTTAAACTGGGGTTTGGGCGTCACCCCGCGATCCCGGCTCCGCTCTGTCGGCCAAAAGCGGGAGCAGCCGGGCGCCCGGCCCCTGTACTCATGCTGGCTTTCATTGGCAGGTTGATCCTGATGCTGGTCGCGCTTTCCGCGATCCGCTCGGCCATCCGGTTCGCACAGAATTTCTTTTCTTCGGGCCCGGGACCCGTCGCCCGGCGTTCCGGGCCCTATCCTCTCCGCAAAGGCGCCACTCTCCTCAAGCAGGACCCGGTCTGCGGCGCCTATGTGTCCGGAGACGCCTCATTGAAGAGGATCGTTCGGGGCGAGGTCATACACTTCTGTTCCCCGGAATGCCGCGATCAATATCACGCTGGTTAGTTGATGCCCTTTCCCGCAGCGGCGGGCGCGTCTGCGCCGTCCCGGCCCGTTGATCTTTCGAAGCCCGTTATCCGGCTCGGCGGATTCCCGTTTCCGTTCCTCGGGCTCGCCGCCATCGGCGCGCTCTTCTGGTATCCCGTCAACGTCGTCGGCACCATGTACGCCATTGAGCCGGTGCTGGCGCTCATCGGCGTCGTCGGTCTGCTGTTCGGCATCCAGCGCGCCGGTTTCGCCCCGAAAACGTTCCAGAAGTTCTTTGCGCTGCTGATCCTCTGCTTCGCCGCTTACGTCACCACGGACCTGCTGCACGGCACCGGCATGCACGATGCCCTTCGCGCCTGGGCGCGCACCGCGTTTCTCGGTCTGGATACGCTTGGCCTCTGGGTTCTGTGCCGCAAATCCATGGCGAATCTGCTGCCCATTTTCGTCGGTATCTTCATCGGCTACATGGCCGTTGAATACCACTTCTACTGGGCCACCGCTCTCTACTGGAAATTCGGCCTCGGCATCACCCTGACGGGCGCGCTGCTCGCTCTCATTGCCAGATACGCCGGCGCCCGCGCCGTCCTCTTCGCCGCCGTTCTCACTGCCGCTCTCGCTCTCGTTTCCTTCGTGTTCGATTCGCGCGCCATGGGCGGCGTGCTCGCGCTCAGTTCGGCCTTCGTGTTCATGAAGGTCTTCATCCCCGCGCACCGGCGGCGTATGATCCCGGTCTTCGTCGCCGTCACCGTCCCGCTCGCCGGCGCCACCATTTACGCCATCGATTCGCGCTTTGCCAACGGCCAGCGCGACACGGTCGCCACCATCGAACGCGCGGTCGCCGTCATCACCGCCGTCCAGACCATCGCCGAGCATCCCCTCGATGGCGTCGGCTCCTGGAACGCCGATTTCGAAGCCGCCAACCGCCACCGCGCCAACGCGCTCCGCTTCGGCCTCCGCCAGGATCGCGAGACCTATCGCAGCCAGCTCGGTCACTCCGCCGTCCTGCAGCCCTGGGTGGAGGCCGGCATTTTCGCCGCGCTCTTCTTCGTCTACTATTTCTGGAGGCTGATCCAGAGCCTGCGGTGGATGCTGCTGCGCCCCGTCGATCGCTACACGTCTCTGCTGCTCTTCTATCTGGTCAGCGAACTGTGGGATGCCGCGTTCAGTCCCTTTCTCGGGTACCATCGAATGTTCATGGCGATTGCGATCGTAATTTGCATCCTCCTCGCGCAGGAGCGCGCGCTGGCGCGTTTCGGCGAATACCGGGCGGCCAGCCCCGCTCCGGCGTATGCGCCCGCGCCGCTCTGGGTTGCATCAGAATAGGTTCAACGAAAAAGATCGCCCCGGAATAGATCGCGTTGCGCAATCCGCAAATCGAAAATCTCTTCTCGTCCCTGAAACTGGAGCCTGCGTTTCAGGCCATAGCCTCTGCGCTCGCCGCTCCGGCCTCGCGCCGCCTGCGCCTTTCCGGCCTCACGGCCACCGCCAAAGCGCTCTGCTCGGCGCTGCTCCAGGAAGCCACGGGCCGCCCGCAAATCATCGTCGTCGAAGGCGTCAAGCAGGCCGAAATCCTCGCTG
>DAIDJK010000406.1 GCA_027450225.1 Bryobacterales bacterium
CAAATACGCCCAAAACGGGCTTCGACGAACGTAGAATGATCAGCAATGTGGATGCGTCAGGGGTTGCGCCCCTTCGTGGTGATTCTGGTTCTGTTGACAGTGTGCGCGAGTGGATTCGGGAGAACCGCACGGCACCGGCGATCGAAATTGCGCGGCCGGGGAGCGGCCTCCACCGGGTATGTCCACCCTTATATGAGGCGGGACGGCAAGATGGTCGAGGGTTACAGCCGCCGGAGGGCGGACAGATAAGATTCGCCGACCGGAGCTTTACTGCTTACTCGGTTCCAGTGGATCTGGGTGCGCGTGGGCGCCGGAAAACGATCTGACAGGGCGATCAGCCTGCGCGTCGTAGTGGAGCGCGTTCCGACGCAGCGTGAAGCACAGGAGCGGGAACCGGGGTCTTGGTTTCCGATCTGGATTCTTCCGCCGTAACGTTGTCCACCCACTGCACCGATTCCAGATAGCAGGAACTGAGCGCGTCCACCGGTATGCTGATGGTCGCCGCGGCATCGTGGACGGCGGTCCAGTCCGCGATCTCGTAGGCTTTCACGATGCGAAGAACGGTGGAGAGCAGATCCCCTGTCGGCGCCGTGCCGAGCAGCGCGCTGCGAAGTCCCGAAGTAATGTTCAGGTCTTCCAGAATGCCGTCGAGCGGCCGCTCGAGAATCGCGTCCAGCAGGGAGAACATCCCGAGCAGGAACGGGTCCGCTTCGCCGAGCGGTAGTCCGGCGGCGACGGAAATCGATTCGGCGAAACGGCCACGCAGAAGCACCTGCGACATCAGCACGCGCGGCCGGTTCCTGCCCAGTCCGGACAAACTGGCCATCCAGGCCCACTTCCGGATTTCGTCCGCGCCGAGCAGCAGCAGTCCATGGCGGACGGATTCGACCGGGCTGGCCCAGCTGAACGCCGCGGAATTCAGAAACTTCAGCAGGGAATGCGAAAAAGAAACGTCCTGCCGGATCAGCTCTTCGAGTGCCCGGAAATCGAGTTCCGGCCGCTGCACCTGCTTCACCAGCCTGAGGCTGTTGACCTGCGACGCCGGAAGACGCGACGCCTGCAGCACGGCCGGGCGCGCGAAAAAATACCCCTGGAACCAGTCGTAGCCGAAGCGGCGGGCGCGCTCGAACTCCTGAATTGTTTCCACCTTTTCCGCGACAAGCTTCTTGTTTCCGCGGTACCGCCGCGCGATCTGCTCCTGCTCCGGAATCGGAAGCTGCTGGAAATCGATCTTCAGAATGTCGACAAATGGCGCGAATTTCGAAGTGCGGAGGTCGTCGGCGCAGTCGTCCAGAGCGATCGAATAGCCCTGCTGATGCAGCCGCTCGCACGCGGAAAGTACTTCCTGGTCGGCCGGCACCGTTTCGAGGATTTCGATGATGCCGCGCTGAGGCGGGAGCAAGGTCGTCCAGTCGCCCAGCAGCAATTGGCGATCGAAGTTGATAAACGCCGGTTTGCTCTGCAGAAGCCGGTCGAGGCCGACGCCCAGAACGGCGTTGACGATAACCTGCGAGGTTGCGGTGACGTTGTCCGTCGCATCGCAGTAATTCGCCGGGCTCGAGCGGAACAGGAGCTCATAGCCGACCACTTCGTAATTGCGGTCGAGTATCGGCTGCCGTCCGAGGTAGACGTCCATCCGGTTTCCATATCGGCGGGAACCTCGGAATTCATTAGGGATGGATTTCGAAAAGGTCCGAAATGGATGGATAAATCGGCGGAATTGTTTCGGATTGAGCCGGCGGTCCCATCCACCCGGAACCAACGGTTCAGCGGTTTGCCCGGCTCCCCGCCGGGCAGCGCGGAGACTACTGCTGGTTGGCCATCGCGTAGTATCCCTTGCGCACCTGGACCTTCAGGTCCTTGTCGTGAGTCCGCAGATCGATACGGCGAAATGTGCCATCTTTTGTTGTATTTGTCGGTGTGTACCCGATCAGATACTGCGTGCGCATCTCGTCCTGAATCTGCGTGAAGATGGCATCGAGGGTGTTCCGGCGGCCGACCTCGAACATGCGCCCGCCCGTTTCCTCCGCCATCTGCTTCAGCACGCTCGCGCCGCTGTAGCCCATGTTGAATGGGCCGTAAAAGCCACGGTCGACATACAAAATTCCGTAAATAATCGCGTCGGATTTCTGGGCCGCTTCGATGGCGGCTTTCATGCTGAGATCGCTGCCTTCATCTTCGCCATCGGTGATCAGGATGATCGCCTTTCGCCCCACTTCCTTCGAAAGCATGTCGTGCGCGGCAAGATAGACCGCGTCGTAAAGCACGGTGCCGCGTTGTTTCGTGGGAATGGTCCCGGGCGTGATGCCGCCCGTAGCTCCGCCGTTCAGGCGAAGCTGATTCAGCGCTTCGCGCAGAAGGCGCGGAGAACCCGTCACGTCCTGCAGCAGTTCACTGTCGGCGCCGAATTCGATCAGAAAGGCGACGTCTTTCTTGCGCAGCACGCTTGAAAAGAACGCCGAAGCGGCGCTTCGCTCGACATCGATGAGGTTGCGCTGGCTGTTCGAGGTATCCACCAGCAGGCCAATCGTGAGCGGGATGTCCGTTTCGCGGCTGAAGTACTTTATCGTCTGCGGTTTGCCGTCTTCGGCGAGGTCGAAATCCGTCTTTTCCAGATTGCCCACCAGCCCGTTCTGCTTGTTGCGGACGGAGCAGTAAAGGTTCACCAGATCGACATCCACTTTGATGGGCGCGGCGGAATCGTCTTCGATCGGCGCGTTTTTCGCGGCCTCGGCGGCTTCCACGGCGCCTTTCTCCACCTGTTTGGTGGAAGGAACGGTGGCCACCTGCTGAGCATCGACGCGGGCCAGAGTGAACAGGGCGACGGCGGAAACAGCGGCGGCGATCGGCAGCAGGGATTTCATAAATCTGATGGTAAGCGGTTTTGTTGAAGTGACGCGGCGCGCGGTCCCGCTGTTTCATTTGCCTCAACCCCGCGCCGCCGGGTGAAACTATGAGTGATGAAGGCTGCAATCGCCGCGTTGAAGAAGAAGGATCCGGTGATGGCCGGGATCATTGCGCGTGTGGGTCCGTACGCCATGCAGTATCGCGATCCGACATTCGAAACGCTGGTGCGCTCCATCGTCTACCAGCAGTTGAGCGGAAAAGTGGCAAGCGTCATTTTCAAGCGCCTGCACGAAGCCGCGGGCGAGGAGCGTCTCACGCCGGAAGGCATCATGCGGATGCGGCCGGAGAAAATGCGGCGCGTGGGGCTTTCCGCGCAGAAGACGCTCTATATTCGGGAACTGGCGAAGCACTCGCGCCGCGGGAAGGTGATCTTTGAGGATTTGCCCGGCATGGAAGACGCCGCGGTGATCGAGCATCTCACCAGGGTGAAGGGAATCGGCGTCTGGACGGCGCAGATGTTCCTGATGTTCGCGCTGCGCAGGCCGGATGTGTTGCCCGTTGCCGATCTGGGTATCCGGATGGCAATGAAGAAGGCCTACGGACTCGATGAGTTGCCGAAGCCGGCCGAGATGGAGAAGATTGCGGCGTCCTGGCGGCCGCATACAACGGTCGCGTGCTGGTATCTGTGGCGCAGTCTGGAGAACGTAGCCGCGTTGTAATGCCGGGCGGCATTCACGCAAGTGCAAGAATCGAAATGAATGGCTGAATTTGAAGTCACCACGCCGGCGGCCCGATACCCGGTTGTGGTCGAGCGCGGCGCGATTTCGCGAATCCCGGAATTCGTCCCCGAATCCTGCGGCAAGCTGTTCGTCGTATCCACCGGGGACGTCTGGAAACTGCACGGCGAGCGTGTATCCGATGCTCTTGGCGGCGGCGGTTTCGACGTCCTGTTCCTGCCGGGTGGGGAAGAGAACAAGCGCTTCGCGCCGGTCGAGGAACTCGCGGAGCGCCTGGTGGAACTGGGAGCGGACCGCTCCAGTCTGATCGTGGCGTTCGGCGGCGGCATCGTGACCGATATGGCCGGTTTTCTCGCCGCCATCTTCATGCGAGGCATCCCGGTCATCCAGATTCCCACCACGCTTCTGGCGCAGGTGGATGCGGGTGTGGGCGGCAAAACCGGCGTGAATCTGGCGATCGGAAAAAATCTGATCGGCAGTTTCCACCAGCCACTGGCGGTGCTGGTGGACCCCGAAGTTCTGCCGAGCCTTCCGGAGCGCGAATACCGGGCCGGCCTTTACGAAATCATTAAAGCCGGCGTGATCGCCGAAGAGCGGCTGTTCGATTTTCTGGTGGAAAACCGCGAACGTGTTCTGGCGCGGGATCAGGCGGCCGTCGAGCACATCATCGCCGAATCCGTGCGCCTGAAATGCGAAGTGGTCAGTGCGGACGAGCATGAAAAGGGGCTGCGGCGCATTCTCAATTTCGGGCACACGTTCGGCCACGCCCTCGAGGCGGAGACTCGCTATTCGAGATTTCTGCACGGCGAGGCTGTCGCCTGGGGCATGCGCGCGGCAACCCATCTCGCGCTGATGCTCGGAATTCTGGCCCGCGTGCCCGGCGAGCAGATCCTCGGAGCCATCTCCAGCTATGGGCCCATTCCCATGATGGCCGGCATCAACGCAAAGGCCCTCGCGGCGCGCATGCTGAACGACAAAAAGACGATTCAGAAGCGGGTTCATTTCGTGCTGCCGGTGCGCATCGGCGCCGTCCAGGTCCACGCGGACATTCCGGAAATGATGGTCCGCAATGCCATGGAACGCGCCATCGACGAAACCCGCTCGGCCGAATTCGACGAGGTAAGCGCCTAGTGGGCGCGGGAACCACGCCGCAGGGGATCGTCTCGGAACGCGAAGCCGCGCGCTGGGTCCGTACCATGTTCGGGCGCGTCGCCGGACGCTACGATCTGGCGAATCACCTGCTGTCCGCGAATGTCGACCGGCACTGGCGCGCCCACACCGTCCGGCGCGTGCGCGGTATTCTGCGGCGGCCGGACGCGCGGGTGCTCGATCTGGCCTGCGGGACCGGCGATCTGCTTTTCGCCATGGAACAGGAAGCGGGACGCGCGCTCATTGGGAGCGACTTCTGCCATCCGATGCTCGAACAGGCGCGCGCCAAGATTGCGGCCGCGGGCTTGCGCTCCGTGCTGGTGGAAGCCGACGCTCTCGCGCTTCCGGCGCCGGACGAGAGTTTCGATCTGGTGACGACGGCGTTCGGATTCCGGAATTTCGCCAATTACCGGGCCGCGCTGGGCGAGTTGCGAAGGGTTTTGCGGCCGGGCGGGGCGCTCGCCATTCTGGAATTCACCCAGCCGCCAAACGCACTATTTGCAGCCGTTTACAACTGGTATTCCACCAAAGTGCTGCCGATTATGGGCGGACTTATTTCAGGCGCGCCCGATGCCTACCGCTACCTGCCGGAATCGGTTCAGAAATTCCCCGATGCTGCCGAACTGGCTGACTGGATGCGGAATGCCGGATTCGCGCAGGTCGATTGGGAATATTTGACGTTCGGCATCGCCGCCCTGCATATCGGCCGCGTCAAAAGCGATTGATGTCGTGAAAATTAAGCGATACGCCTCAGGCCGAGGCGGCAAAAGTGTGCGCGACGGCGTCTGAGGCGTGCAGCACCGCTACTTCGCGGCGAATCAGCATACACGCCAGTTCATCCGGCGGAAGATCGCGAAGGTCGTCCGGGCAGCGCGACTTGAGTTCCCGGACAGCATCAGGTTCAGGTTTTTCGTCTCGAATTACGGCACTTAGAATGCGCAGCGATAGCTGGATATGCCGTTTTGCTGTTTCCGCGGTTCTGGTTTGCATGGGCTGACCGCTTTCTCATGGCAAGCGTAACGCTCGACGGGAAAGGTGATCAATAGCCCCGAGAGGGTATTCGCACCATCAGCGCGCCACTATCGTGAGGCCGGTGCGCAATCTTCCGAGACCAATTCCGGCTGTTCCGGCGTGTTTTCTTCCGGAATTTCCACTTTTTCCCACAGATAAATCTCATTTCCGTCAGGATCGTGGATATGCGCGAAGCTGCCGGCCCCGGTCGTCTGGACCGGTCCGAGCGGCTGAACCCCTTGCGACTGGATGCGGCCGAGCACCCGCTCGAGCGGTTCTGCGGTCTCGAGCCCGATCATGGTGGCTCCGCGAACGCCGGGCGGCGGGTACTTCGGGGATGCGGGATGCAGTCCGATGATGAAGCCTTTCCCTGCATCGATAGTGGCCCAGCTGTCACCGAACCGATTCTGAAGACGGAGCTTCAGTACGCCGGTGTAAAAATCGATCGCCCGGTCCATGTTGGAAACGAACACGGTTGCGTTGCCGCCGGAAATCATTCAGTACTCCTCCTGCATGAATTATTTCGCGTGCACAGGGCACAATGGAAGAGCCACCGGAGGGCGCCACTTTGAAAATCTTCGTTCCGGCAATCCGGCTCGACCGCTCGTCACCGGCGCCGCTCGCCCGTCAGATCCGGCAGCAGGTGCAGGACTCGTTGCGCGCCGGGGAAGCGCCGCCTGGGTCGAGACTCCCTTCCACGCGAATGCTGGCGCAGTTGCTCGGGGTTTCGCGGAATACAGTCGCCGCCGCTTTCGAGGAACTGGCGGCGGACGGGCTGATCCGGAGCGAACGAGGCTCCGGCATGCGCATTGTCGCGCCGCACGGCCGCACAATCCGGGCGATCCTTCGCGATGCGCAGTTTCCCGCGCGGACGGCGGTGGTGCTCGACCCGGACGGTAACCCGGTCTCGCTGAACGCTTCGTAAGCCAGGGCGCATTTTGCGCGGCTTCAGCGGCGCGGGGCGTGGCATAATGGCGGCGCAAATATGGACATTACCTGGCTTGGTCACGGCACGTTCGAGTTCGTTCTGCCCAGCGGCGAAACACTGATTCTGGATCCCTGGACCGACGGCAATCCGAAGTATCCGAAGGATTACGAAATCAAACGCTGCGACACGATGCTGATTTCGCACGGTCACTTCGATCACATCCACGATGCCGTGCCGCTGGCGAAGAAATTCCATCCGAAAGTGATCGCGATCTTCGAGACGGCTGCCTGGCTGGAGAAAAAAGGCGTCGAGAACACCAGCGGGATGAACAAAGGCGGGACCCAGAAAGCCGGATCGGTAAGCGTGACCATGACGCACGCCGTGCACAGCTGCGGAATTCAGGAAGACGACGGTTCGATCGTGTATGGCGGCGAGGCGGCCGGCTATGTCCTGCGCTTTGAGGACGGGCGAACCGTCTATTTCGCCGGCGACACCAACGTGTTCAGCGACATGGCGCTGATTGCGGAGTTGTATCAGCCCGAATTGTGCTTCCTGCCGATCGGCGACTTCTACACCATGGGGCCGCGCGAGGCCGCTCTGGCGTGCCGGCTCCTGAAAGCGAAGACGGTGGCGCCGATGCACTTCGGGACGTTCCCGCCTCTGGTGGGCAGGCCGGCCCAGCTTGCCGATCTTGTAACGGGGACGAAGGTGTGGGAACTGGAGCCAGGCAGGACAGTGAAGTGGTGAATGCCGTTCGCCGCTGCTGAAACGGCGCGACAAGCCGCCGCGCCGTTTCGTTGCGTCCGGTATGCCGAGCTTACTGACTGACCGCCACGGACGCCGAGCCTGGAATGGTGTTCACCAGATTTACTCCGGCAGCGTTCGCGTAGATCACGATCATCGCGCTGTCGCCGGCGGAGAAAGCGGCCCCCGCGCCGGAAACGCTGCAGGACGAGAGCGTTCCCGGCCCAACCACGCCCGTCATTGCCGGGAAAAGGTTGCACTGCAGTGCGTTCACC
>DAIDJK010000407.1 GCA_027450225.1 Bryobacterales bacterium
GTCGCGAAGTTCGGAAATGCGCCGGACCCTTCCAGTACCTCGCGGAAACGCGTCATCTCCGCCGGCCCCACCAGCACGTCCGGCACAATGCCGCCGCCGCCCGGAACCGGTCGGCCCGAATCGGTTTTGAAATCCGTCCGCTCATTCGGATGAGCCGCCGTTCCGCCCAGCGCGAACCCCTGCGCGTTCAGCTCATCGTGCTGCTTGTTGAATGGCTTCTGAATCGAGCGGCCGCTCGGGATGTAATAGAGCGCCGTGGTGAGCGCGAGGCCCGTTCCTTCCGCCAGCGGATACACGCTCTGCACCAGTCCCTTGCCGAAGCTCGGCTCCCCCACAATGGTGGCCCGGTCGTGATCCTGCAGCGCTCCGGCCACGATCTCCGACGCGCTTGCCGTCTTCCCGTTCACGATCACCGCTACCGGGAACTTATACGGATCGTTTCCCTGCGGCACGCGTTCAATCTGCTCGGGAACATTGCGGCCCCTCGCCGAAAGAATCATCTGGCCGGATTTGAGAAACATCGACGCTGTCTGCAGCGCCGCCGTCATGAAGCCGCCCGGATTGCCGCGCAGATCGATCACCAGGCCTTTCAGCTTCGCGCCGCCCAGCTTTTCGATGGCCTCGCGAATCTGCGGTCCGGTCTGCTCGTCGAATTCGCTCACCCGCAGATAACCCACGGCCGGCGCAAGTTCGAAAGCCCGCTCCACCGTCGAGCTTTTCATCTCCTGCGGAGACAACCGCAGGGTCAAAAGCGACGTTTCGCCTGCCCGGTGGATCACCAGTTCCACCGGCCGCTGCTTCGATTCCTTCAACAGCTCCACCGTCTGGTCCAGATCCAGCCGGTCCAGCCGGTAATTGTTCACGGCCAGAATCTCGTCGCCCGGCAGCATCCCTGCCCTGGACGCCGGCGTATTCGGCAGCGTCTGCAGCACGATCACGCGGCCCGGAACAATCGAAACCACCGTGCCGAATCCCTTCGCCGTCGAAGTTTCCATCTGCTTCAGCTGCGCGTACTGGTCTCGGTCGAAGAAGACGGTGTGCGGATCCAGTTGCCGCAGCATGCCCGGAATCGCGCCCTGATAAAACGCCTGGTCGATGTCCACCGGCTCCGCCTCGTTGCCCACCAGCAGCTCATACGCATCGACGAAGCGCTTCATCTGCTGCGCATCGTCTTTCGGAGCATCGGCGGCCTGGATGGCGGCGCACGCCAGAGCTGCGCAAACGAAGAGATGGCGCGCCCGCGTGCGAAATAAGGGGATCAACATGGAACGACGGTGGCCTGAATGCACCAGTTACCTATTATCTCGTGAACCGCGTGGCCTTCTTCCTGGCATGGCGCTCGAGCGCCAGTTCAATCAGCCGGTCGATCAGCTGGCTGTACGGAATTCCCGAATATTCCCACATTTTCGGGTACATACTGATGGAAGTGAACCCTGGAATGGTGTTGATTTCGTTGATATAAATCTTCCCTGTCGCATTCTCGCGCAGGAAATCCACCCGGCCCATGCCTTCGCAGCCCACCGCTTTGAAGCACTCCACCGCCAGCCGCCGCATCTCGCTGGTCTCGCTTTCCGGCAGCTTCGCGGGCAGCTCGAATCGCGCCAGATTCAATTCGTATTTGTCTTCGTAATCGTAGAGCTCGCGAGAAGGAAGAATCTCACAGGGCGCCGAAGCCGCCGCATCTTCATTCCCCAGCACCGCACACTCGAATTCCCTGCCCTCGATGCCACGCTCCACCACGATCTTCGGGTCGTATGCCGCCGCCGTCCGCAGCGCCTCGGCAAGTTCCGCCCGATCGTGCGCCTTCGAAATTCCCACGGAAGACCCGAGATTCGCCGGCTTCACGAAGATCGGAAACCGGAGTTCCCGCGTCACCCGGTCCACATCCAGATCGTCGCGCCCCAGCACCAGATACTCCACCACCGGCAGTCCGCGCTCGCGGCACACGCGTTTCATCATGTCCTTGTCCATCGCCACTGCAGACGCCATCACGCCGGCCCCTACATAGGGCAGATCGGCCAGTTCCAGCAGCCCCTGCAAGGTTCCATCTTCCGCGAACGTCCCATGGATCACCGGGAACACCGCATCGATATCCGCATGCGCGCCCGGCTCCGGCAGAATCGGCGACGGACTCCATTTACCGTCCTTGCCGATCACATATCGCACCGCCTCATACCGGGCCGGGTCCATCGCGGCGATCACGCACTCCGCCGAACGCAGCGACACTTCGTGCTCGCCGCTCCGGCCGCCAAATATCACGGCTACTCTCAGCTTCCTGCTCACAGAATCTTCTTTCCCATAGCGGACAAGATCAATTCCACCGCCAGATCGGCCGTGCGGTTCACTTCATCGATCACCGGATTCACTTCCACCACTTCCATCGAGAGCATCCTGCCCGAATCGCAGATCATCTCCATCGAAAGATGCGCTTCCCGATAAGTCGCGCCGCCCCGAACGGGCGTGCCGACGCCGGGCGCAAACTCGGGGTCGACGAAATCCATGTCGAGCGAAAGGTGAAATCCCGCCGTGCCGCG
>DAIDJK010000408.1 GCA_027450225.1 Bryobacterales bacterium
GTGGATGAAATGATCAATTACGTACCGCCACCGCGCCCGCAGGGACGTGGCGGCTTCGGACGCGGGCAGGGGTTTGGCGGCGGCCAGGGCGCCGGACAGCCGGGTCCTACGCTGAACCAGCGCTAACCCGTAAGCACAGCGAAAAGGGATTGCCCCGCCGGCATCCGGATCACGCGCTCCACGCGTTCCTGCGCCGGCGCAATCCACCGGTCGAACAAAGCGATTTGCGCGGCTGATTGCGCTTCCGCGCGGAGCAGCCGCGCATTCAGCCACCATCCCGCGAATCCGACGGCATTGAAATAGCGCATCTCCCGCACGCGCAGCCCGGCGCGTTCCGCCGTCACCCGAAGCGACGCCCGCGTGTAGCGCCGGTAATGCCCCAGCCTGCGGTCGATGGGTCCGTAGAGCGCCGGAAACGCCGGCACGATCAGCACGATGTGTCCGCCCGTGCCCAGTGCCCGTCCCATCGCCCGCAGCGCGCCCGCGTCCTCCCGCACGTGCTCCAGCACGTTCAGACACACGCAGGAATCCGGCCCGTAACGCGCAAGCGCCGCTATCGATTCCGCCTCCTCGGCGTCCGCCAGCCCGGTCAGCAGATTCTCCGGATC
Source organism: Bryobacterales bacterium (assembly GCA_027450225.1). Classification (GTDB taxonomy): domain Bacteria; phylum Acidobacteriota; class Terriglobia; order Bryobacterales; family Bryobacteraceae; genus BOG-234. The sequence continues at coordinate 609 of DAIDJK010000408.1, forward strand.
GCCCAGCCGCTCGCGCAATCCCGCCAGCATCTTCGGCTCATGGTCCACTGAAATCACCAGTTCCCGCCGTTCGGCTGGCCGCTGTCCGGCTTCGGCAAAGCCCAGCAGATGGCGCGTGAAATTCCCCGTTCCGCAACCGATTTCGAGTACTCTCCGCCCCACCCACGGCAGCGTCATCCGCGCCTGCCATGCAAAATAGTTCGTTGCGGCCGACATGAGCTGCTGATCCCGGATCATGTAATCGGGATCCACCGCCGGGCCGTCAAAAACTTTACGCTTTGGATCTATTCGAGACATTCAAGTCCAGCGATAATCCGATCGGCTTCAGCGCCGTCGATTATCTCGAACTCGCGCTGGCCGTCATGCTGCTCGCCATGGCGCTGGCGTGGCGTCCTTACGTCGCGCCCTTCGGCGCCCGGCTCGCGCGGCGCATGTGGACCTGCATGGCGATCCTCTTCGCCGCGCCCATCGCTTTGCGGCTGGCGCTGCTTCCACACCATCCCCCGCCGGTTCCGGATCTCTACGACGAATTCGGCCACCTGCTGGTTGCCGATACTCTGCGCCACTTCCGCCTCGCCAATCCGCCCCACGCTCTGCACCAGTTCTTTGAAACCTTCTTCGTTCTTCAGCAGCCCAGCTACAGCTCCATCTATCCCATAGGTCCAGGAATCGTTCTCGCCCTGGGCGCCTTGCTGGGAAGCCCGTGGATCGGCGTCCTCGCCATGTCCGGCATCCTTTGCGCACTCTGCTACTGGATGCTGCGCGGCTGGACCAGCGCCGGCTACGCGCTGCTCGGCGGCGTTTTCGCCATTCTCCTGTACGGCCCCATGAACCAGTGGACCAACAATTACTGGGGCGGCGGATTTGCCGCCGCGGCAGGCTGCCTCGCTTATGGCGCTCTTCCGCGCCTGCGCAATACAGGCTTTCCGCGTTACTCCGTCCTTCTCGGCCTCGGCGTGGCCATGTACCTGATCAGCCGCCCGTACGAGTCCATCTTCCTCATCCTGAGTATCGCGGCTTACTTCGCCCCGCTGCTGAATCGCGCCCGCGCGCAGGCCCTTTCGCCAGCGCGCCTTCGCCTCGCCGCGGTGGCGCTGGCCGTTGCGTCGACCGGCCTGCTCGTCACCGCCGCCCAGAACAAATCCGTCACGCACCGCGTTCTCGAACTCCCTTACACGCTCAGCCAGTACCAATACGGCGTCCCGGCCGCTCTTACCATCTTTCCCCAGCCTGAGCCCCACAATCCGCTCACGCCGCAGCAGGAAGCCGATTACCGCATGCAGCGCGGCTTCCGTCCCACAGGCGGCGAAACGCTCGAAACTTACTTCGGCCGTCTTATCTACCGCACCCGTTACTACCGCTTCTACTTCTATCCCCCGCTCTACATTGCGCTGGCGGCTTATCTCATCAGCCTGGCCGGCAAGCGCCGCCGCTTCCGCGATTTCTGGGCGCCCGGCACATGTCTGCTCTTCGCGCTCGGCATCAACTTCTTCCCGCAATTCCAGTTTCACTACATGGCGGCGTGTGTCCCGCTGTTCCTTCTTATCAGTGTGGAAGGTCTGCGCCGCATCGCGCGTCTTGATGGCGGTCCACTCGCGGCGCGCGCTCTCATCTTTCTTTGCCTCGCGCAATTCTTCTTCTGGTACGGCCTGCACCTTGGCGAAACTCCGGCGCTGGCGGAACTGCGCAGCTACGACACCTGGAACTCCATCAACAACCCCGATACGCAAATCCGCCGTGACATCGCCGCGAAGGTCGCGAAGCTCCCCGGCAACGTCCTGATCTTCGTTCGCTACTGGCCGCAGCACATGTTCCGGAAGGAGTGGGTCTATAACGCAGCCGATATCGACGCCTCACGTGTGGTCTGGGCTCGCGATCTCGGCGATGCCGAAGACAGAAAACTGCTGACGTATTACACCGGCCGCGCGGCTTATCTTTTTGAGCCGGATGCTCGGCCGCCGAAGCTCGGGCCTTATGCTCCCGAAGCCGCGCCGGAGCAGGTCGCCGCGCCTTCACGCCCCACTCCCGCCGCGCCGGACAAGAACAAGAAGACGCCGAAAATCGAACTCCTCAACGCTCGATAGCCTTCGCCCTCCGGCGCTCGATGCGAAAATCGAATGACATGAAGCGCCGCAACTTCCACGCCGTCCTCGCTGGCGCGGCTTTGCTCCTGATGACCACTCTCACTCTCGCCGGAAACTTCACCTATCCCGCCACCCGCAAGTCGGACCAGGTTGACGACTATCACGGTACGAAAGTCGCCGACCCTTATCGCTGGCTCGAAGACGACCGGTCCGCCGAGACCGCGCAGTGGGTGAAAGCGGAGAACGCCGTCACGTTCAGCTATCTCGATCGCATTCCCTTCCGCCATCAGATCTTCAGCCGCCTCGAACAACTTCAGAACTATCCCCGCTACTCCGTTCCCGCGCGCCGCGGCCCCTGGATATTCTTCCGCAAAAACGATGGTCTGCAGAACCAGGCCGTGCTCTACGTCCAGCAAGGCTTGAACGGCACGCCGCGCGTACTCCTCGATCCCAATACTTTTTCGAGCGACGGCACCACGCGCCTTCTTGCCTTCAGTCCTTCGAAAGATGGCAGGTACCTCGCCTATTCCACTTCCGCCGGCGGTTCGGATTGGGAAGATGCCCACGTCGTCGCAGTCGCCACCGGCCGCGTGCTGCCGGATACGATTCACTGGATCAAAATCTCTGAACTCGCCTGGCGGGGGGATGGCTTCTTCTACAGCCGCTACCCCGAACCCCGCCCAGGCCAGGAACTGCTGTCGAAAAACGAAAACCATACCATCTGGTATCACCGCCTCGGCGATCCTCAGTCCGCCGACCACCTTGTCTACGAGGACAAGGCGCATCCGCAGCGCTTCAACACCCTGGCTACTTCAGAAGATGAACACTACGCGATTCTTCAGGTCTCCGACCGGGGTCTCGGCAAGGACGGCAACTCACTCTATTACCGCGATCTGACGAAGCCCGGCGACGGCTTCCATCCCATCGTCGATACCATTACGGACGATCGCTACGAATTCATCGACAACGACGGCCCCCGGTTTCTGGTCCATACCAACTGGAAAGCGCCCAACGAGCGCATCCTGTCGTTCGATTCCACCAATCCTTCGGACCCCTGGACGGAAATCGTTCCCGAGCGCCGGCAACGTCTCGAAGCGGCCAGCACGGCAGGTGGCCATCTTTTCGCCAGTTACCTGCAGGATGTCGCAACCCACGTCTACGCTTTCGATTTGCAGGGCAAAGCGGAAAACGAAATCACTCTGCCCGGCCCGGGAATCGCCGGGGGCTTCTACGGCGACAGGAATGACAAGACCGTCTTCTACAGCTTCACCTCTCTCAGCCATCCTTCCACCATCTATAGTTACGACATTCCTTCGAAAAAGAGCGAGATCTGGCACGCGCCGGAGGTAAAAGGCTACAACCCTGGCAACTACGAGACCAAAGAAGTTTTCTACCCGAGCAAGGATGGCACACGCATCCCCATGTTCCTGCTCTACCGCAAGGGCCTGAAGCTGGATGGCAGCAATCCCACGCTACTTTACGGCTATGGCGGCTTCGATATCGTCAACTCGCCCACCTTCGACCCGTTACGCCTCGCTCTCGTCGAACAAGGCTTCGTCTACGCCTCGGCGAATCTCCGCGGCGGCGGCGAATACGGCGACGCCTGGCACAAAGCCGGCATGCGCCTGAACAAGCAGAATGTATTCGATGACTGCATTGCCGCGGCCGAATGGCTGATCGGCAATAAATACACCAACCCGTCGAAACTGGCTCTCCGGGGCATCTCGAATGGCGGCCTCCTCGTGGGCGCAGTCATCAATCAGCGGCCCGATCTTTTCCGCGCCGCCGTCGCTCAGGCGGGCGTCATGGACATGCTGCGCTTCCAGAAGTTCACCATCGGCTGGAACTGGATCGCCGACTACGGATCAAGCGATAACCCGCAGGACTTCAGGAATCTCTATGCTTACTCGCCGATTCACAACGTGCATGCGGGCGTAAAGTACCCGGCGCTTCTCATCACCACGGCGGACCATGATGACCGCGTGGTTCCCGGGCATTCCTTCAAGTACGCGGCAACCATGCAGGCGAAAGCCAGCCCGGAGAATCCGGTCCTGATCCGCATCGATACCAATTCAGGTCACGGGCCCAGCAGCACGAAAAAGGAACTGGAACAGATCGCCGATATCTGGTCCTTCATCATGTACAACCTGGGCGTAAGTCCTCGCGCCGTCTCTTAGCGCGCGCAACCGGGAGTCGAAGGCGATATCCTGCAAACCACGCTGTGGTGTTTCGCCGCCTCGGCTCCCTTCCCCAGCTTCTCGTCCACAATCGACAGCGCAAAGTTGGCCTCGTAATCCAGCGGCTCAATTCTCAAGGTCTTGTCGAAAGACTCTTCCGCGCGCCGGAAGTTCAGTTTCTCCATCCAATAGAAGCCTTCCGCTTGTGATGCCGGCGTATAACCCGGATCCCGCGCAAGAATCCCGTCCCACTCGCGCAGCGCCTCCGCGGCACGTCCGGTATCCATCAGCGCATGCCCCAGATCCACCCGAATCGCATAGTTCTTCGGATCACCGGCCACAATCGCCCTTAATATCGGCACAGCCTCTTTCGCCCGCCCTACGTACATCAACCCTACGGCTCTTGTATAAGACTCAAATTCGCGGATGCGGTCCTTCGGGTCGATATCCGAATGCAATGCGCCGCCACCCGCGGGTCCCGCAATGTAACCAAGCGACCGTAAAGCCTGCTGTCCCGCCGATACGCTCTCGCGCCGCGCGCCCGTCGCCGGCGCCATCTGCTCCAGCCGTTTCTTCAAATCGCCCGCAGTTCCTGCATCGCCGCTCTTCGATTCGCGCGGATCCCGCCCCAGATCGTAGACTTCCGGCCGCGGCGCCTCGATATACTTCTCCCCGCCCGCGCGGATCGACCGCAGCGCCGCCCATCCGAATGCATCCCGCGCATAATCGCTCTCGCTCAGCACCGGGCGCGCGCCGCCGAACAGGCTCTTTCCCCGAAAAGAATCCGGCTGCCTGATTTTCAACGCCTCCAGAATCGTCGGAGCCACGTCGATCAGGCCGCCCGGTTCCTCCATTCGCGCCGGACGCCCAGGCATCCCCTCGGGCCAGTGAATGAGCATCGGTACATGGATCGTGCTCTCGTAGATGAAGTACCCGTGCCCGGATTCCCCGTGCTCCCCCAGGCTTTCGCCATGGTCCGCCAGAAGCACCACAATGGCCTTCCGCCACACTCCGTCCCTGCTCAGCGCGTCGATGAACCGTCCCAGTGCTCCATCCACATGCTGCAGTTCAGCGTCATAGCCGGCAAAGGAAGGCTCTACCGGCGAATAGCCCGGCAGCCTGTAGGGCAAATGCAGGTCGTACAGATGGACGAACGCGAAAAACGGATGTTCTTTGTTCGCGTCCACCCATCGCCGGGCCGCCCAGAAAACCAGATTTGCGTCCCGCGTCACTCGCGAGGAATAAGGATTCTCCGGTCCCGCCGTCGAATCGAAGGGACTGTCATACAAGTCGAACCCCTGGTCCAGCCCGTACCTGCGATCGAGCGCAATGCTGCCTATGAAAGCCGCCGTCTTATAGCCATGCTGCTTCAGCACGGAAGCCAGCGTCACGGTTCCCGGCGCCACCAGCGATCCGTTCTCTTCCACGTGGTTCGCAAACGGATAGGTAGAGGTCAGCAGCGAAGTGTGTGAGGGCAGGGTAAGTGGAATCTGCGAATCGATCTGGCTGAACAGCGTTCCCCCGCGAGCCAGCGAGTCGATATGAGGCGTCTCGATTCGTTTATAGCCGTAGCAGCTCAGATGATCCGCCCGCAGCGTATCCACCGAGATCAGAATCACCGGCGTCTGGGCCTGCGCCGTGACGCAAAACGCCAGCGCCACAACGGCGCCGCCGATGCGAACCCGCCGGATTGCAAGCGCGCCGGCAAACGAAGCGATCACGAACCACTCGACCCAGCCGAGATGAAAGTAACGGGCCTCAGGCCACGGAATCACCGGCTTCGGATCTCCCGCCACGGCAAACTCCTGCGGCCCCGCAACCACAGGCCGCACGCGCCAGCTCACTTCGCCATCTTTGACGGCCCGCACCGGCGGAGTCTCCACGGTCACATCCCTCGATGTCCGGAGTTCCGCGCCGGAAGACCTTGCCGTCACCACGGCGGCCTCGTTCAACGGCAGCGCCGCATATCCGAACATGTGGTCCAGCGGCGAATAGAGAAGCGCGAATACTGCCGCCATCGCCGCACCAGGCAGCCAGATCGCCCCGATCAGTCTCGCATTCGCGGCCAGCAGCTTCCCCGCCGCGCGAAACACCACCGCGGGCTCATCGATAAACAGCGGCAATTCAAGCGCATGCGCGATCATGCTGTCGATCGCGGCCCGCGCCCGATCGTGGCTGGTCAGCCTGCGAAAGGCGAACCCCGCCGCAATTCCCCACAGCGCCCCGATAATCAAAAGGGCGACGT
>DAIDJK010000409.1 GCA_027450225.1 Bryobacterales bacterium
GTGCGGCCGGGCGACGAGATTCCGGTGAAGGTTTTCCTGCGCCCCTGGCGCGGTGAACGCATCGAGCGCGACTTCGCTCTGAAACTGCCGCCCGGCATTGCAAAGGGCGAGCACCGCATCGTGCTCAGCGATGCCGATACCGCAAACCACATGCAGGCGCTCGCCGTGGCCGCGAACCATTACATCGACGTTCCCCAGCTGGTTTCACTGCTGAATCAGGAGCGCAGCAACAATCGCCTTTACGTTTCGCTGGTGGACAGCAACCCGACCGCCTATTACGAAGACAAAACTCTTCCCAGCCTGCCCGCGTCCGTGTTGAACGTGATGCAGGCGGGCCGGCCGATGGCGCAGACCCTGCTGACTTCGCCCGACAGCGCGAGCGAGCAGATGTCTCTCAATTTCGATTATGTGGTGAACGGCAGCTATACGCTGCGCGTATCGGTGAAGCAAGAATCTCGAATGACGAAAAAGATTTTTCTAGCGGCCGCAATGGTGATACCGGCCGTCTGTCTCGCCACGGAGACGAAAACGTGGCTGCAATCCGATTACACGGATTTTCAAAACGGCAACCGCCACAATCTTTCGATCCGCAGTGACGGGCGGCTGTCGCTCGCGCCGAAATCGAGCGAGTTCTGGGACGCTTCGAGCGCGTATCTCTGGAGCATCGCTCGCGATTCGCGCGGCAATTTGTACGCCGCCGGAGGTCCAGGCGCGAGACTCTATCGCATTTCGCCGCAGGGGAAATCGGAGAAGATCGCGGATTTCGATGCCCTCGAAATCCACGCCATCGCGATCGATCTTCACGACAACATCTACGCCGCCACCGAGCCCGATGGAAAAATCTATCGGGTGAGCGGCGGCAAGGCAACCGAGTTCTTCGATCCGAAGCAGAAGTACATCTGGGCCATGCTGTGCGACAAAGCGGGCAATCTCTACGCGGCCACCGGCGAGCACGGTGAGATCTATCGCATCGCGCCCGATGGTAAGGGCGAAGTCTTCTTCCACACCGGCGAAACCCACGCCCGTTCGCTCGTGTTCGATCGCGACGGCAATCTGATCGCCGGAACCGAGCCCGGCGGGCTTGTGATCCGCATATCGCCATCGGGCCAGGGTTTCGTGCTGTATCAGATGCCGAAGCGCGAAGTGACCGCCATCGCCGTGGATAAAGAGAATCGGATATACGCTGCGGCGGTGGGCAGCCGGACCGCGCCGGCAACGGTGGCCCCGATGATCACCGTCACGCCCGCTTCCGTTCCGCTCGCCGTGAGCCCGGCATCGACGACGGCGATCACCATCAGGCCGGATATGGAGGCCGCTCCGCCGATGATGGCTGCGCCGCGCGCGCCCGCCACCATTCCGGGCGGTTCGGACGTTTACCTGATTCCCGCGCACGGAGCGCCGGAGAAGATATGGAGCGGCTCGCATGACGTTGTCTACGCTTTAACGGTCGGCCCCGACGGCCATCTGCTCATCGGGTCCGGCAACAAGGGCGACCTGTACCGGGTCGAGAGCCGCACGCTGTATTCCACGCTGATCAGTTTCCCGGTGGATCAGGTGACGGCTCTGCTTCCGGCTGCCGACGGAACTCTCTATGCGGCCACGGGCAACGTCGGCAAAATCTTCCGCGTGGGCCCGGGACTCGAAAAAGAAGGCTGGATCGAGAGCGATGTCTTCGATTCGGGCGGTTATTCGAACTGGGGACGGCTGTCTCCGGCGGGCGATCTTCATGGCGGGAAGATTTCGTTCACCGCGCGATCCGGTAACCTCGACCGGCCGCAGCAGAACTGGAGTGAATGGTCGCAGCCGATAGACGGTATGGACGGGGGGCGCCTGACCGCGCCGGCGGCGCGCTTTATCGAATGGAGAGCCACTCTGAATGCCGCTCCGAACGGCGCGTCCCCTACGCTCGATTCCGTCGAGACCGCATACCTGCGCCAGAACGTGGCGCCGCACATCGACGCCGTCGAGATTACGCCGTTCAATTACAAATTTCCCGCGCCCACCTCGCTGCTGACGCTGTCGTCCGCGGCGACCCTGACGCTGCCGGCGATCGGCGCGAGGGCTCAGGGCCTGAAAGCCGCTCCGGAGACGACGAGTACGCCGGGAATGACTTACGAAAAGGGATTCATCGGCGCGCGCTGGTCAGCCGCCGACGACAACGGAGACACGCTCACCTACACGGTGGAGATTCGCGGCGCGAATGAGCACGCCTGGAAGCTGCTGAAAAAGGGATTGCGCGAGAAGTACTATTCGTTCGATTCCACGGCGTTTCCGGACGGCGATTACCAGCTTCGCGTCACCGCGTCCGATTCACCTTCGAATACGCCGGCCGATGCGCTGAGTTCGACCGAAGAGAGCGATCCATTCACGATCGACAACACGCCGCCCGCCATTTCGGATCTGAACGCGGCGAAGGACGCCGTGCGCTGGCGCGCCGCCGACAAGCTGACCGTTATCCACAAGGCGGAATATTCGCTCGATGGCGGCGAGTGGACGATGGTGGACCCGGTGACAAAGCTCTCCGATTCGCTCGCGCTCGACTACGAATTGCGCCTGCCGAAACTTTCGCCGGGCGAGCATACGATCGCCGTACGCGTGGAAGACGATAACGACAATCGCGCGCTGGCGAAGACGACCTGGGTCGATTAACGTCCCATTACCGTGGGTAATGCTACTCTGGCTGCATGGCGCTCGCCACGTCCAAAGTTACGGCTCAAGGCCAGATCTCGATTCCCGCGGCTGTACGACGAAAGCTTGGAATCAAGCCTGGCGCCAGCATCGAATGGACGGAGGAGGACGGGAGAATCGTCGTCACAAGAGCAGGGAAAACGTCCTGGGATGAAGTCCGCCGGGCGCTGTTTCCAGATGGGCCGCCTTCGAAGAAAAGTCTCGCCGAACTGAACGAGGGGCCAGCCCGGTACGTTCGCGAGAAGCATGAACGCGGTCGATACTGACGTCGTAGTTCGGCTGCTGGTTGACGACGACCAATCGCAGACTCTGGCCGCAGAGGCTTTTGTCAGGCATGGAGCCTGGATATCGACAATTGTCCTTTCCGAAACGGTCTGGGTGCTCAGCTCCGTTTACGGCGCGCCTGCTTCCAGGATTGAGCGAGCTCTCTCGATCCTGCTCGATCACGGCTCACTGGTTCTGGAAAATCGTGGAGCGGTGGAAGAAGCGCTCGACCTATTCCGGGAGCGGCCTTCGCTGGGATTCTCCGACTGTCTGGTGCTCGCGCTGGCGCGCAAAGCCGGGCATCTTCCGCTGGGAACGTTCGACCGCGCGCTCGGCAAAGCGCCGGGAGCGAAAAAGCTTTGAAGCGGGGGCAGGGTTGTTAACCCTGCTCGCCTTTCACCTTCAGCCGGCTCTTGTTCTCTTCGATGAACTCCCGGATCTGATCGCTCAAATCGAGCAGTTTCATCCACTGCTCCTGGTAGAGCGTGACGGGGAAGCGTCCGAGACCATAGACCGAGACCGCCCCTTTTTCGCTCACCTTCATCGACACCGAGCCCGGCGCGCGCTTCTGCTTTAATTGTTCATTCTCGGCCCTGAGGCGGGCCAGTTCAGCCTGAATATCGTCGTCAGCCATTTCCGTTAGGTTATCCGATCCATCGCAGCGGCGCGGGGCAGGCTAAACTGCGGGCGTGTACTCCCGACGCGAGTGGCTGGCGCTGGCCGCCGCCGGACTGGTTCGAGCGCAGGACGGCGGCGATGGCGGGGATGCGGTTTTTTCGACCGACGTGAAGGTGGTGAGCATTCTCGCGACCGTTACCGGGAGGCAGAACAGGATCGTAAACGATCTTGGCCGCGACGATTTTCACGTCACGGAGAACGGGCGGCCGCAGACCATCAAGTACTTCTCGCGCGATACGGACCTTCCGCTCACGCTGGGACTGATGGTGGACAGCAGCATGAGCCAGGAGCATGTGATGTCCGCCGAACGCGCGGCCAGCTTCCACTTTTTCGAGCGTGTTCTGCGGCCTGCCGTGGACCACGCGTTCGTGATGCAGTTCGACATGTCGGTGCGGGTTCCCCAGCCGCTGACGCAATCGCTCTCCAGCCTCGAACAGGCGCTGATTTTCGTGGATACGCCCACGCGCGCGCAATTGCGCGAACAGTGGGGCGGCGGCACTCTGCTGTTCGATGCGGTGGTGCAGGCGTCGAAAGACATCATGGCGCCGCTGCAGGGCAGAAAGGCGCTGATCATCCTTTCCGACGGCGGCGAGAACGGCAGCGACTCGACGCTGGCCGCCGCGATCGACGCGGCGCAGCGGGCCGAAGCTCTGATTTACTCCATTCTTTTCGGGGGAACCGAGGGCAGGGGGATTCTCGAGCGGATGTCGCGCGAGACCGGCGGCGGCTTCTTCGAAGTTTCGAAGAAGCAGACCATCGACGAGGTGTTCGGGCGTATTCAGGAGGAACTGCGCGCGCAGTACGACCTGGGGTACGTATCGGACGTGCCGGTACGGATTTCCGAGTTCCGGCGCATCCTGGTTGCGGTGGATCGGAAAGACTTGAAAGTGCAGGCGCGCGACCGCTACTGGGCGCGGCGTTGATTGAAGCGCGCAAAACGGCCGCCCTGCTTCCTAAAGGAAGTTCGTGGCGGCCATTGCGGGCACTCTAGATTCAAACGCGCAAGACGGCCGCCCGAGTGGCGGCCTTTGCGCTCGGTACCGGACTCAGCGCGGGATGGATTCGTCGGCGTGGGTCATGAACTCCGGGTATGCGCCGGCGCCGAGTTCATGCAGATCCATGCCGAGCCGTTCGGCTTCCCTCGATGCGCGCATGGGAAGGAAGCGGTTGATGAGCGAATCGAGGCCGAAGATGAGCGGCAGGATGCAGCCGAGCAGCGTTGTGATGCCGATGATCTGGGAGATGAACTGGTCTCCGGCGCTGACCCGGATGCGGCCGAGGAAAGCGGCGCCGACCAGTCCCCAGAGTCCGCCCGCGGCATGGACTGAGATGGCGCCGCCGGGATCGTCCACTTTGAGCCGCAGTTCGAACATTTCCACGGCGAGAGGAGCGAGAGCGCCCGCGCCCAATCCGATGATCATGGCGGAAACGGCGGGAAGAGAAGCGCAGGAGGCGGCGACGGCGGCAATGCCTGCCACCCAGCCGTTCGCGGTCAGCGAGGCGTCGGGTTTGCCGAAACGGATGCGGGTGACGGCGGCCGTGGCCAGAGCCGCCGAACCTGCTGCGACGGCTGTATTGATGGCGATGACGACGACGCGGGCGGCGTCCGCCGCATAGAACAACATGGCGGCTGCGGCGTTGACCGCAATCCAT
>DAIDJK010000410.1 GCA_027450225.1 Bryobacterales bacterium
ATCCCAGGCGAGCGAGATTGCGCTGCGAATCTCGCACCCGGCGCGAACCGTGCTCTCACCCATGTGCCCTCAGGATATCCTGATGAAAAGTACGTTCCGGCGAATCAAAAGGTTCGCCGGGCATTTCGTCTCGTCCTGATGCGACAGCCCCTCGTTCGAATTCTGCTGGGAATCGAATATCTCCTCGCCGTACAGGCTCTGATGGCGTTCTGGAGCCAGGCGGGCGGCCAGTATCACCTGGACCTGATGTTCTGGCCATGGAAATTCGCCCTGCCGCTCATCGGCGCGGCGCTGGTGGTCGCAATCACCAGCCATCTGGCGAACGGAGCGGGATGGCGAAGCCCGAAAGTACTGCTGCTCGGGGTTTCGCTGGCGGCTGTGATGCTGATCGGCGGAATCGTGACTTATTACTACCACGTCAACGAGCCGGCCGATGACGATGACGACGATCAGCCGGCTCAGATCACCCGGGCGCTGGACGCGTTACCACGTCCTGCAGGAATTCGGTCCCCGCACCATGGGGGCTCCGGCCTTGCAACCGAAAGCCTTCTCGAATTCGGGCATATTCGAAACCACGCCATTCACCCGGAACTCCGGAAGTGAGTGCGGGTCCGTCTGCAGGCGAAGCCGGGCGGTCTCGTCCGTTTCATTCGTACACCAGATCTGGCCGAAGGCGAGAAAGAAGCGCTGCTGCTGGGTGAGTCCGTCCGCTTTGGGCAGCGTGCGCCCCGCCAGATCGGCAATCAGCGCCATGGAGGCCAGCCGCAGACCGCCATTGTCGGCTGTGTTTTCGCCGAGCGTCAGCTTGCCGTTCTCATGCACGCCGCCTGGCCCGACGAAGGCGCTGTATTCATTCACGAAACACTGCTCGCGCTGATCGAAAGCCGCACGGTCCTGCTTCGTCCACCAGTCGTCGAGATTTCCCTTGCCGTCGAACTGGCTGCCTTCATCATCGAAGCCATGCGTCAGCTCGTGCCCGATCACCGCTCCGATGGCCCCGTAATTCACGTCATCCTTCGCATCGCGCGAAAAGAACGGCGGCTGCAGAATGCCGGCGGGAAAGTTGATATTGTTCATCGTCGGGTCGTAATAGGCGTTTACGGTGGGCGGCGTCATCTCCCATTCCGCCCGGTCCACGGGCTTGCCGATCTTTTGCAATTCGCGATTGACCTCGAATTCGTTCGCCCGAAGTGAATTGCCGAGCGCATCGCCGCGCACGATCCGAAGCGCGGAGTAATCGCGCCACTTGTCGGGATAGCCGATCTTGTTCGTGATCATGTGCAGCTTTTCGACCGCGCGCTTCTTCGTCTCCGGCGTCATCCAGGCCACCTGGTCGAGATCGCGCTGCATCGCCTTCTCGATCTGGTTCACCATGGCGAGCGTCCGCTCCTTGCCTTCGGCTCCGAACGTCTCCTCGACATAGAACTTGCCGAGCGCGAAGCCGAGATCGCCGTCCACCGACGCCACACAGCGCTTCCAGCGCGTTTTCTGTTCCTTCGCGCCCGTCAGATAGCGGCCGTTGAACGCAAAGCTTTCCTCATCGAACTTCGCGGGAAGGAATTCCGCCTGGCCATCCACCAGATGCACGCTCAGATAATCTTTCCACCCATCCAGCGCTTCGGATTTGATCAGCGCTTCGGTCCCTTTGAAGAATTCAGGCGCGGCGACGTTCAGGCTTTCCATCGGTGGCGCCTGCATGATGGCGAAATAGCGGCTCCAGTTGAACGAGTCGGCCAGCGCTTCGAATTCCGCCAGTTTCATCTTGTGATAAACCGCCACCGGATCGCGCCGCGAGGTGATGTCCATCGACGCCTTCGCGAGCGCCGTCTCGAGCGCCATCACGCCCTGGGCGCGCCGCTGGGCTTCATCCGGGGTGGCGCCCATCAGCGCGAATACATGCGTCAGATGCTCTACGTACTTGTTTCGCGTCTCTACGGATTTGGCGTCGGTACGGAAATAGTAATCCTTCTCCGGGAGACCCAGTCCGCCCTGGTCCATCTGGCCGAGTTCGATACTGGAATCCTTGAAATCCGGGCCGGAGGAGAAGTTGAACAGGACATTGGTTCCGATGCGGTGCAGGTGCGCCACCACGTCCGCCAGGTCCTGCGCGCTCGCCAGCGCGCGAATGCGGTCGAGTTCGGGCTGGATGGGCGCGAGGCCTTTTGCGTTGATCGCGTCCACATTCATGCAGGAGGCATAGTAGTCGCCGATCTTTCGATAATCGGGATCGTTGTTCGCGCCCGGATTCGATGAAGCCTTCTCCAGAATCTGGTGAAGGATTTCCCGGTTGCGCTCCGCCAGTTCGCTGAATCGGCCCCATGAGGCCTGGTCGGCCGGAATCGGATTGTTCTTCAGCCACGTGCCGCACGCGTACTGGTAGAAGTTGTCGCACGGATTTGCGGCGCGGTCGATCGCGCCCAGGTCAAGGCCGCGAATCGCCGGCGGAGTGTTGCCGGGTGCGTTCCGGGCAACATTGCCCTGCGCAAACACGCACCCGGCCGCAAGGCCGGCAATCCATATCAAACGCATCACGTATTTCACTGCCGCACCGCGCCGGTGGAATCCTGCATCTTCTCAATACGCCCCGCCAGTGGCGAAGGCGTGGGATCGAGCGCCGCTGCTGCTTTCAGATAACGCAACATATCAGGACCATTTTCGTCCTTTGGCAGCGCCAGCCGGTGGCCGCGATGCAAGGCGTATGGCGTTCCATCCGCAATTTCGAGGCATCCGACCTTGCTGATGTTGTCATAGACACGCGGCAAGCCGATGTCGATCATGATCACTTTACCGCCAAAGCGCGGCGTAATCGCGGCGTCCGCATAAGTGTGCGCAATCACCTCGCGAACGGCGCCGTCGTTGGCCAGAGTAGCGTCTACAACCGGCATCAGCTGCTGCTCATTTCCTTTCGCCAGCCCCCGGTACCAGAAGGGGCCATCCTGATCCGTCACGATTCCGCCCTGCAGCTTTGAGGGGTCGTCCAGTTCCTCGCGAACCCGGCGGTTGATCTCCTCGGGGGACGTGCTCGCGTATTTTGCGCTCAGGCCTGCGTGGTCGAAGAGCGTGTCGTTGATGCGAATTACCGTGTTGAGGCTGCGCAGCCACTTGCCGTACAAACCGTCCGGACCGAATGCGGCGCGCTGCTCGAAGTAGCCAAGCGGATGCTGCTCGTTCCACTGCTCGCGCGTCACGTTCGCCTTGTCCCCGGCGGCTTTTATAAAGTCGTCATATTTCTTGTCACGAAGCTTCGCCGAATCCGGCGTGGCGAACGAAGCGAAGTCACCGGGCGACACATACCGCAGGTCGCCGTAAATGTTCATCACTTCGTGGTTTCCCAGAAGCACGTGGACATAGCCGCCTGCCTGAGCAGCCTGCTGCTCCAGCTTCATCATCAGATCCATCACCTGCCGCGAGTGCCCGCCCCGGTCGAGCATGTCGCCGGTCTGCACCAGATGCGTCTTCCCGCCGGACCAGTTCGCGTTGCCGTCGATCAGCCCGGCCGATTGCAACACGGCCACAAGCTGGCCGTAGTCGCCATGAACGTCGCCGACCGCGATCACGCGCTCAACGCCCGTCCAGACGTCCTGATTGGGATTCCTGGGCACCGGAAGTTGCGTCGCGCCGTTCGGCGCTCCCGGAGAGGCCTGGCCGGATCCGGTGGCCATTCGTTCGTCGGTATGCGGATACGGCGCCGGGCTGTTGGATGCGAACATCGTGTCGGACTTCTCGCCGCCCGGGTTGCCCTGCTTCGGCCGGTGCGCCGCATCCCATTGCTGCGCCTCGGTCATCGCCTGCGCAATCTGTTTCTTGTTCAGCTTCTCCGTGGTGAGCTGAATCAGGTTCGCTGCTCTGGGGTCGCCCTTCTCCATTGCCAGCAGGAAATAACGATGCGCTTCGACCCGATCCACTGGCACGCCCTGACCGTTGTAGTAGAGGATCGCGATGTTGCAAAGGGCGCCGCCATCGCCCTGATCGGCGGCTTTCTGGTACCACTCGAGCGCCTTGCTGAAGTCCTGTGGCACGCCCTGGCCAATGTCGTACATCACACCCAGATTGAACTGGGCGTCGGCTACGCCGGCTTCCGCGGCCTTCTGATACCACTTGAGAGCCTCCGCATAGTTCTGAAAAGCGCCAGGACCTTCGTTATAGATGTCGCCAAGGCTGTCCGCCGCGCGCGTATCGCCCTTTTCAGCGGCTTTCAGGAACCATTTCATGGCCTCCTGCTCATCTTTGGGAACGCCTTCACCGTTGCTGTAGAGCACACCGAGGTTGTATTCCGCCTCCGAGATTCCCTGATCTGCAGCCTTCTTGTAATACTCGGCGGCCTTCGCGAAATCTTTCGGGACGCCTTGTCCCTTCGCGTACAGCAGACCGACGTTGTACGCCGCGTGCGGAGCCCCAAGGTCGGCCAGTGGCTGCCATTCCTTCAGAGCGCCCGCGTAATCGCCTGATTTATAAGCTTTCAATCCGGCTTCGAAATCGGCAGGCAGCGCAGTGGCGAACAGACAAAGCGCCGCCAGGAGCACGAGGTGGCGTCGAATTCGATACATCATTCATTACGACGCAGCAATTGGTCCTCCAGATATACCCCGACCGTGCGAATGCATCCACTTATAATTCGGGCAATGCGTTTCTTCGCGTTCGTCGCGGCTCTGCTGTTTCTCGCCGCCACCATTTCCTGCTCGCGTCCGGCTCCGGCGGGGGACTTCCCGAAGCTCGCCGGCGAGTTCGTGTACACGTCGCTCTCTTTCTCGCCGGTATCGGCATCCGGGCAGGGCCTCCATGAATGGAACGGTCATCATTTCGATTCCGAACTGGATGATGTGAGCTTCAGCGCGGTGAACAAACAACGCGACTTTCTGACGTCGTTTCACAAACGCCTGGAAGCGATCGACAAGACTTCGCTTTCCGCGGAGGATCGCGCCGATTACGACATCATCGATTCGCAGATCGGGCTCGGCCTGTTCGATCTCGATATCGCCCAGACATGGCGTCATGCGCCCCAGAGCTATGTGGAATTGCTTGGAACCGCGCTGTTCAATCCCCTGGTTCTCGATTACGCCCCTGAAGATCAGCGTTTTCGCGACGTCATCGCCCGGATGCAGAAGACGCCGGCTTTTCTTGATGAGGCGCGGCGCGTCCTGTTCGCCGCACCCGGCATCTGGATTCAGGTAGCGAAGGAAGAGAACACCGGCAACATCGACCTGATCGACAACACGCTTCGGAAAGCCTGCCCCGCTGCGCTGAAGCAGCAGTTTGACGCTGCGGCGTCTCCCGCGCTCGACGCGTTGCGCGGCTTCAACGCATTCCTCGACAACGAACTCCCGAAGCGCAGCGGTGGCGCCGCGCCCGACTGGCGGCTCGGAGCCGAACGTTATGCGGTGAAATTCAAACTCGCGCTCGCGACGGATCGCAAACCGGACGAGGTTCTGGCCGACGCCGAGTCCCGCCTGCAGCAGGTTCGAGCGAAGATGCTGGAGCTTTCCCTTCCGCTCCATGCCAGGTGGTTCGGCTCGCACGGCGACCATGGCGATCTGAAAGGCGAAGATCGCGAGAACAAAGTGATCGGCGAGGTACTGGACCGCATCGCGGACAGCCATTCGACTCGCGAGAGCTATTTTGATGACGCGAAAAAAGATCTCGCGCAGGCCACTGACTTCGTGCGCGCGAAGAATCTGCTCTCCCTGCCTTCCACCGCAAATCTCCAGGTGATCCCCACTCCCGAGTTCGAGCGCGGTGTTTATGGCGTGGGCGGATTCAGTCCGGCGCCGATTCTTCAGCCACAGCTCGGCGCATTCTTCTGGATCACGCCCATCCCGGCCGGCTGGCCAAAGAATCGCGTCGAATCGAAGCTGCGCGAATACAATTTCTATAATCTTCAGCTTCTCGTTCTGCACGAGGCCATGCCCGGGCACTATGTGCAGTTCGAAATCGCGAGCACGATCGAACCGAAAACGCGCCGCGTGCTGCGCGGGCTTTTCGGCAACGATCCTTACATCGAAGGCTGGGCGCAATATGCGACACAGACCATGCTCGATTCGGGTTATCTCGATAACTCGCCCGAACTGCGGCTCCAGTTGCTCAAGCAGGAACTGCGCGTCGACGCCAATGCCATCCTCGATGTCCGGATGCAATCCAGCCGCATGACCGACGAACAGGCCATGCAGCTTATGGAACGCGACACCTTCCAGGAGCATGAAGAGGCCGTCGCCAAACTCCAGCGCGCCAAACTCTCTTCAGCCCAGCTGCCGACATACTTCGTCGGATGGCGCGACTGGCTGCGCGTGCGCGATCTGGCCCGGAAAACAGAAGGCGCCAAATTCAACCTGCACGATTTTCACGACAAAGTGCTCAAAGAAGGCGCGGTGCCGCTACCCGTGCTGGCGAGGCTCGTTACCGGAAAGGAATTGGGGCAGTAGCGGCTCAATCCGGACGTTGCCAATGAAATTTCAACGCCTTCCGCGCCTGCGCCGTCCTCACTTTCCGCTTCCCCGCGCGTCCAGTCATCAGAGCGGTTATCCTGTAATCGATCGCCTCAAGGCCTGAACAGTCGTAATGGAAGAACGTCCCGCAGCCGGTCCGCCGCAGGCCGCCATCGAAATCCCGCATCGCGAAAAGCACTCGTTCCATCCTCTGTCGCTCCTCCGCGACATCGGTATGTCCGTGGTCCTCGCGGTAATCCTCATCGTGTTCATCTACCAGCCAGTGAAGGTGGAAGGCACGTCCATGATGCCGGGGCTCACGGACCAGGAACGCATCTTCATCAACAAGTACGAATACAAACTCGGCGCGGACTCCATCGAGCGCGGCGATCTGGTGGTGTTCCATTTTCCGCTCGATCCACGGCAGTCCTATATCAAGCGCGTGATCGGCGTGCCGGGCGATGTGGTGGAAATCGTGGA
>DAIDJK010000411.1 GCA_027450225.1 Bryobacterales bacterium
CAACTCGGCGACCGCATCGAATTCATCCCGCCGCATTGCGATCCCACCGTGAACCTCTACCGCGCCATTTACGCCTGCCGCGGCGATGACGTCGAAGCCGTGTGGCCGGTCATGCAGATGCCATGAAACTTCTGCTGTGCATCTTCGTCGCGGTAACCGCAGCGATCGCACAATCGCCGCCCCGATTCGAAGTCGCTTTCATTCGCGCCTGCAAAGGTGACACGGCTCAACTGCGGCATCGAGGCCAATCCGTGTTCAATCCGATCCCGCCTGCTTGCCCTTCATTGCCGCGGACTCGCCCAATCCGGTCCGCACCGTAATCTCCAGCTTGCCGCGCAGCGTGTTCATCATGATGCAGCCACGATCGGCGATCTCCATCAGTTTTCGCAGCTCTTCGGGATCGCCGTGTTTCGCCGTGACCACCATTTCGATCCCGGTAAATCGCGCCGGCGCATCGCTCAGCGCTCCGGTCACTCTCGCGCGGATGCCCTCAATTCCCGTCTCCCGCGCCCGGATCGCCGCCAGCAGCGTGCTCATGAAGCATCCTCCGATTGCGGCCAGAAACAGTTCTCCGCCCATCGGACCCGTGTCTTCGCCACCCTTCGCGCCCGGCCGGTCGATCAGCACCGTGTGTTGTCTGATCCGCGCCTCGGACGCAAACGCCGATTTCTGCTCCAGTTCGATCTCAATTCGGTTTGCCACGTCCGTAAACCTGTTCCCCTATTCCGGCAGCGCAAACGCAATCACATCCGAGCCTGCCGCCACCGCCACATACTGCCTCCCGTCGAACTGGTAAGTCATCGGCGACGCATGCCAGAACTGGCTCGTCTGAAAACTCCACAACGTCTTTCCGTTCGTCGCATCCGCCGCCACGAACGCGCCCGAATCATCGCCATAAAACACGATTTCCGTCGCCGTCGCCAGCGTCCCGCCCCAGGATGACGCCAGCCCCACTTCCGGTACCTGCCACTTCACCGTTCCCGTCTGCGGATCGAGCGCCCTCAATATCCGTTTCGGCTTGTAATCCGGCGCAACGCGCTGCGCTCCCCCGAGGAACGCATGCCCGGCTTCCCACTCCGCCGGCCGCTTCGTATAAATCGAGCACTTCTCGAACGTCTGCATATAGAACAGTCCGGTCTGCGGATTGTATGAAGGCGAAAACCAGTTCGTCGCTCCATCCTGTGAAGGGCAAACCTCCGTCCCTTTCTCGCTTGGCTCCTGGCCTTCCACTTTGATCGGCCTTCCATCCGGCCCGATCCCCTTGGCCCACGTCAGCCGGTCGATGAACTGTTTCGCCAGCAGCAGCTTCCCATCCGTCCGGTCGAAAACATAGAAGAACCCGTTGCGATTCGCATCCAGCAGCAGCTTGCGCGGCTGCCCGTTCCAGTTCGCATCCACCACCATGCCGGGCTCGCCCGCCGTGTCCCAGTCCCACACATCGTGCGGCGTGGTCTGGTAGTGCCATTTCAGTTTTCCGGTGTTCGGGTCAAGCGCCAGAATGCAATCCGAATACAGATCGTCGCCCTTCCGCTGGTCGCCGTTGTAGTCTTCGCCCGGATTGCCGCCGCCCCAGAAAAGCGTGTCGGTTTCCGGGTCGTAAGTGCCGGTGAACCACGTCACCGCTCCCCCATGCTTCCAGCTGTCGCCTTCCCATGTCTCTGCGCCCGGCTCGCCTGGTCCAGGCACGGTCCAGAACCGCCACACTTCCTTGCCGGTCTGCTGATCGTACGCCGCAAGGAATCCCCGCGCGCCCTCTTCGCCGCCCGCATGTCCCGCAATCACCAGATTATGAATCGCGAGCGGCGCGGATGTGGCGTTGTAGTTCTGATGCCAATCCGCCATCTCCGTTTCCCACGCCACTTCGCCCGTCGATTTCTTCAGCGCCAGCAGGTGCGCGTTGTCCGTCACCATGAACACTTTGTCGCCCGCCACCGCCACGCCGCGATTCATCCCGCCCGCCGCATTGCCGATCAGCCCGCGCGTCCTCGGCCTCTGAAAATGCCAGATCTGCCGCCCCGCGCCGGCGTCGATCGCATAGCATTCATTCGCGCTGGTCACGTACATCACGCCGTCCGCCACCACTGGCGTCCCCTGCAGCCGCGCGTTCGGCACATTGAAAAGCCAGCGGGCGCCCAGCTGCTTCACGTTGTTTTTCGTGATCTGCGAAATCTTCGTGTAGCGATTCCCGCCAATATCGCCGTTATACGTATCCCAGTTCACTTCGGACGTCGCTTCGCGCCATGTGCCGTTCTCCATCTTGCGCAGCAGATGAATCGCGCCTTTGTCGTCCCGCAGTTGCGTATCGCCAAAGCTCTCGTTCAGCACCATGCCGCTCAGTTCGCCGCCCTTCGCCAGCTTCAGCGTCGCCCGATACGCCCGAAACCCGAATCCGAATCCGCGCGGCCGCAGCGAGCGCAGGAAGGAAATCAGCTGCGGCATCTCCTGGTCGTTCACGTTGTTGGGCGGCATGCCCGCGTTCGGAATGCCGTTGCGAACAATCTGCGTCACCTGCGGATCGTTCAGATTCGCGAGCCGCCGCGCAATCGGCGGACCCAGTTCTCCGCCGTTCCCGTCGGATCCATGGCACCCTGAGCACCGGTTCTCGAATACCTTCCGTCCCACGGATACGTTGTCCTGGGCATACGCCGCCACCTGTCCGGAGACGGCCGCCGCAATAAGTAAAATCCCGATTTTTCGCACGAATCTCAATCTTAACCACTCGCCGCCGGGCGCCCTGCATCAAAATAGTTACGAACCAATGCTGATGAAACGTTGGGCCGCCGCCGCTGCTCTGGCCGCCCTCATGCTCCTTCAGGCAGGCGCTGCCTCTCCCGATTTCCAGCAGCAGCTCGATCAGGCGCGCAACCTCGGCAAAGCCTTCTTCGAAAACCCGACTACCGCCAAAGAGGCCGTCGGCGAATTCAAAAAGGCTCTCGATCTCGCCCCCACATCCAGCCGCGAAAAGCTGAATTACGCGCTCGCTCTGCTTCACGACGCCCAGACCGATCAGGCGATCGCCCTCCTGAAGCAGGTCCAGAGGACCGATCCCGCGCTGCCTCACACCTGGTTCAATCTCGGCATCTATTACCGCAAGAACGGCGACGCGGATCAGGCCATCGCGCAGTTTGAAGGCATGCTGAAAATCTCGCCGCCCATCGACGGTGGCTCGGCGGCCATCGTGCATTACCAGCTCGGCGCTCTTTATAAGCAGGTGGGCCGCACAGCCGACGCCGTGGCTCAGTTCCAGACCACGGAAAAACTCAATCCGCTGCTCGCCGGCGCGCACTTCCAGCTCTATAACCTGTATCGCCAGACCGGCCATCCGGAAGACGCCGCGCGCGAAATCAAAACCTTCCAGCAACTCAAGAAAGACCAGGAAGGCGCGGCCGTTCCCGAAGATGTCGACTGGTGCAATTACGCCGAGATCTACGATCCGCCGCGCGCCGCTACTCCCATCCCCGCGCCCGCCGCGCCCAAATACGCCGAGCAGACTCTTCCCGGCGATCTCGATCCCGCCACCGCCGGCGTCGCCGTCATCGATTCCACTGGCAAAGGCCGCATCGATCTGCTCGCCTGGTCGTCGCGCGGCGCCGCGCTCTATCGCGATGGCAAAACTCTCGCCGCCGATTCCGGTCTCGCCGATCTCAAAGACATCATCTCCATTGCGCCTGGCGATTTCGATAACGACGGACTGATGGATCTCTGCGTCCTCACCACCACCGGCCCCGCGCTTTATCGCAACACCGGCGGGAAATTCCAGCCCTTCACCGCCGATCTGCCCAAACGCCGTTTCGAACGCGCCGTCTGGATCGATTACGACCACGATTACGATCTCGATCTCCTTCTCCTTGGCGATCAGCCTGCGCTTGTCCGCAATCAGGGCGCAGCCGGCTTTGCCGATCGCACGGCCGATTTTCCGTTCGTCAAAGGCCATCCCGCGAGCGCGTACAAACTCCGCGTCGATCCCGACAGCAAGGCCTTCGATCTCGCCGTCTTCTACTCCGATCGCGCGCCCGTTCTCTACCGCGATCTGCTCGGCGGCCGTTATGCAAGCCAGCCCTTCGACGGCAAATCCCGTGAATCGAAGGAAGTCGAAGCCGATTTCGATGGCGATGGCCGCCTCGATCTCGCGCGCATCTCACCCGATGGCAAACTCCATTTCCTCCACAATGAAACCGTCACGGACCGCCGCTGGATTCGCATCCAGCTCGCGGGCATCAAGAGTCTGAAACTCGCTCAGGACGCCGTCATCGAGATCAAGGCGGGATCACTCTATCGCCGCCTCTGGTACGAAGGCGTTCCGGTCACCGCGGACGCGGGCGAATGGCCCGAGGTCGACACCGTTCGCATCACCTGGCCCAACGGCCTCATCCAGAACGAAACGAAGCAGGCCACCAACGCCGCGCATCGCATCGAAGAAGCCCAGCGCCTCTCCGGCTCCTGCCCCATGATCTGGACCTGGGACGGCCATGAACACCGCTTCATCACGGACGTGCTGGGCGTTGCGCCGCTCGGCGCGGCCGATGGCGATGGGTCTTACTTTCCGGTCGATCATCAGGAATACGTCTCGATCCCGGCCGATGCGCTGAAAGCGGTTGACGGCATCTACGATGTCCGCATCTCCGAAGAACTCAGCGAAGTCTCTTATCTGGATCAGGTGCAGCTCTATGCGGTCGATCACCCGGCTGCGACCGAAATCTTCACCAACGAAAAATTCAAGGCGCCGCCTTACCCCGAGTTCCGTCTCTTCGGAGTCACGCGCCGAATCTATCCCCGGACCGCAAGCGACGATTCCGGCCGCGATGTCCGCCCGCTCATTCTCAAAGCCGATGGCCGTTACCCTGAAAACTTCGCCCGCACCGAATTAGGCGTCGCCGGCACGCACTCGCTGGAACTCGATTTCGCGAACGCCGCGCCATCCGGACACGCCACGCTCTTCCTTCGCGGCTGGGTCGACTGGCCCGATGGCAGCACCTTCCGCGCCGCCTCGCAGGCGCTCAAAACCGGGCTCGTCACGCCGTATCTGCAGATGCAGGACGCTTCGGGCGCATGGAAAACAGTGAACCCGGATATGGGAATGCCCGCCGGCAAGCCGAAGACCATCGCGGTCGATCTAAACTTCATCTCCAGCAGCCGCAAGCTGCGCATCGTCACGAATCTTTGCGTCTACTGGGACGAAATCTTCCTCGGCGAAAACACCGGGAATCCGGACGTTCATCAGACCGATGTCGCGCTCGCCTCCGCCGATCTCCACTTCCGCGGCTTCTCCGCAGCCCACATCGACCCCGCACGCAAACAGCCGGACACTTACTCTTACTCGCCGGTCTCGCCGGTTTCGTTCTGGAATCCGACCAAAGGCCTGTACACGCGTTACGGCGACGTCCTCGAACTCGCGCGCAACGTCGACGACAAGCTCATCATCATGGGCTCGGGCGACGAACTGCAGCTTCGCTTCCGCGCCGATTCTCTCCCGCCGCTTCCCGCCGGATATAAACGCGATTTCCTTCTCAAGGTGGATGGCTGGGCGAAAGACCGCGATCCGAACACCGCGTTCTCCACCACCGTCGAACCGCTGCCGTTCCACGGCATGAGCGTTTATCCGTATCCCGCGAATGAGCACTTCCCGGACGATCCCGGCCACCAGCGCTATCGCCGCGAATACAACACCCGCCCGGCGCTCCGGCTCATCCGTGCCCTTTCGGACTGAACGGCCTGACGTTCCAGAGCGACCGGTATAACGTGGTATCGTTCGCGGCGATTCGCCCGGACAATCCGATCAGAAACGAGGATTCCGATGGGATCACTTCGACAGGATGCGATATTCGCGATCCGCGTTTTCCGCAAGCATCCAGGGTCCACGGTGGTGGCCATTGTCGCCATCGCGCTTGGCATCGGCGCGAACGCGACCGTCTTTACGATCGCCAACGCATTCCTCTTCCAGAATCTCCCGTTCACAGACAGCCAGCGCGTGCTCTATATCTCCGGCGTAGATAAATCCAGCGGCGATCGACGCGGAGAGTCCTGGCCGGACTTCCGCGATTTCCAGTCCGGGACGAAGACGTTCGGGTCCATGGGCGCGTTTTCGCGCGCCGACCTGGATCTCAGCGATAACAGCGCTCTGCCGTTTCAGTACAAGGGCGCGCGGGTGACGGTGAACACCTTTGCCGTCATTCGGAAGGAGCCCATCGTCGGGCGCGGCTTTCTGCCCGAAGATGCCATTCCGGGAGCGCAGCCAGTCGCGGTCCTGAGCTATTCCCTTTGGGAGAGCCGTTACGGCGGGAATCGCTCCATCATCGGCGAGACGATCCGCGTAAACGAAATTCCAACGATCGTGGTCGGCGTCATGCCGCCCGGCATCGAATTCCCGGGCGCTACCCGGTTGTGGATGCCGCTCGTCCCCGGCGGCGATTGGCAGCGGCGGGAATACCGGCGGCTGACGGTATTTGGGCGACTGGCGCCGAACGCGAGACTGGCTGCGGCTCGGGCGGAGATCGCAGCGGTCGCGCTCCGGCTGGAAACCCAATACCCGGCTACGAATCGCGATATCGGCGCGAACGTCCAGACATGGAACGATTATTTCAACGACAGTGACACTCGTGTCGTATTCTTTGCTCTGCTCGGGGCCGTCGGGTTCGTGCTCCTCATCGCCTGCGCCAATATCGCGAACCTGCTGCTGGCGCGAGCTGCCGGCCGGCTGCGGGAGATATCGATACGCGCGGCCCTCGGCGCCGGCAGGTGGCGCGTCATCCGGCAGTTGCTCGTCGAAAGCGTCATTCTGGCGACTGCCGGCGGAGTTCCGGGGATTGTCGCCGGTTTGTGGAGCATACGCTTCTTTCGGGGCACGCTGATTCCGGAGGACACGCCGAGCTTCATGACTTTCGCGCCCGACTTTCGCGTTATCGCATTTCTGGCCGCCATCACCGTCGGAGCCGGCATCCTGTTCGGATTGGCGCCCGCGCTTGGTCTTTCCCGGTCCGACATCAGCGGATCACTCACCGGGAGCGGCGCCGGTTGGACGCGAGCCGGCCGCACAGGGCGAGCTTCCTCATGGCTTGTCGTTGCCGAGATGGCGCTTTCATTCGTTCTGCTGGCCGGTGCGGGCCTCATGGTGCGCAGCTTTCTGAACATGGCGTACACGCCAATGGGCGTGAGAGTGGATCACCTGATGAGCATGGACCTGCTCCTGCGCCCTTCGAAGTACCCGAGCGACGCTTCCCGAATCGCCTTCCACGAGCGTCTGACCGCGCGTCTGGCGCGCCTGCCCGGCGTTGAAGGCGTCGCCATGGCGTCCAATCTGCCGGGCGACGGCTGGACGGATTTCAACTTCGAGCCCGAAGGCGATCTGATGGACGCGCGCAGACCCCGGCGCACAGGCGCCGTGATCGTCAGTCCATCGTACTTCGCCGTTATGGAAGTCCATCCCCGCCGCGGGCGCGCGTTTCTCGATTCGGATCGCGCCGGCGGAATCCCGGTCGCAATCGTCAATGAGAGCTTCGCCAGAACGGCCTGGCCCGGCAGAGACGCGCTGGGCAAACGCCTTCGATTGGTTCGCTCAACGCCTGGGGCGGCGAGCGCCATGGAACCGTGGCGACTGGTCGTCGGTATTGTGCCGGACATCGTCCAGAGCGATACCACGCAGGGCGCTCATGATCCGTTGATTTACCTGCCCTACAGCCAGTTGCCGCAGCGCGAGATGGTCATAGCGGCCCGAACGCTCGTTCCGCCCGAAACGCTGGGCAATGCGTTTCGCCGCCAAGTGCAGGCGCTCGATCCCGACTTGCCGGTAACGGATCTCCGCACGCTGGACCGGATTCTCTGGGAGCGGACGCGCAGCTGGCGCGTATACGGCAGCATGTTCTCCATCTTCGCCGGAATCGCGCTCATCATGGGTGCGGTGGGACTGTACGCTGTGGTCGCTCACTCCGTCAGCCAGCGGACTCAGGAAATCGGCGTTCGGATCGCGATGGGGGCTCCGGCGCGAAGGCTCTTCACGATGGTATTCGCGCAGGGCATGCGTCAACTCCTTCTGGGACTCGTCCTGGGGCTTGCCGCGTCATTTGCGCTAACCAGGGTTCTGGCATCACAACTGATCGGCGTTGCTCCAGCCGATCCGGCGACGCTGACCATCGTCGCGCTGATTCTCACCGCTGCGGGCCTCACCGGGTCCCTTGTCCCGGCGCTTCGAGCCATTCACGTGGATCCGACCGAGGCGTTGCGGCGCCAGTAGGCGGCTACGGCCAATACCTGCGCTGTGACAGGCCGCCAAAGTAGGATGAAGCCATGCAGCCGCTCGACATCGATCCGGAACTGAACGCCCGCGCTCTCGAAGAGGCCGCCGCGAAATATCCCGAATTCGCGGGCCACGCATTGCGCGTCGTGGCAAGGCCGCTCATTCGCGGATTCGCCTGGCAGGTGGAATGGGTTGGCGAGCCGCCATCGGGCCAGGATGCGTGGGAATTTCAGAATGCGGCGATTCGCGCGTACAAGCGGCTCGCCGGAATTGCCTAGAACATCAGTGCGGGGCGATGTATCCGGGGTTCTCGTACAAGCTGAGATCCCAGACCTTCGGCATCCTGTATGTCCAGACTTTCTTCCAGTGAGCCTCCACAACACTTCGCATCGGGTGGTCGGGCGGGAAGCGATCGTAGAGACTGGGCATCAGCATGTACTTCACATCTGAGCCGGCCTCAGGTACCCCCGGAACCATCCACGGCGCTTCTTCGGTATCCCATGCGATCCGCTTGTTCTCTTCCCGCGCGTACAGCTGCAGAATGGGAATGCCGTAGACGATGGCTTTCGCGTGTTCCGCGATCCGATCCTGATTCTGCTGCACGAATTCCCGGTAGCCAGCCGTTGCCGGATACGGAATGTAATTCGGGCTGGTCTGAAGACGAATCAGGTTCAGGCACGCGATCGCCACAATCAGGGCTGAGACGGCGGCCCGGCCCGCGGCCGGGAAGACATCGTCGAACAGCGCGGCCGCCGCGAAACAGAGCACGCCGATCAGCTGCAGCAGATTGCGATAGCCGGCGATGTGCGCGGTGAGGGCCGTCGCCAGCAGAAATGCGATCCACACGCCCAGGTAAAGTTCACGCGGCTCCACGCGCCGCTGGCGCCAGCACTTCCATGCCGCGATCCCGAGCACTGTCGCGGAGACGGCGGCGATCGGCGGATCGTAGTTCACCATCCACCACACGACGGCCCAGCGTGGCGTCACCATGTAGATCTTTCCGTTCACGATGGTCGGGTGGTACGGGTATTTCAGATAGAACTTGAAATCCCTGAGCAGCTGATGATGAATAATCGACGGCGGCCAGCAGACCAGCAGAATCGATCCCGCGACCAGCGCCATCGGCACGATCCACTGCGTAATCCGAAAATTCGATCCATCCCAGGAAAACCATCCGCGGCCCGCCACGGTTACCGCCACCGCCCAGCAGAGCGCCACGGGAATCACATAGGTCATCGCCATGCCGCCGTAGCCGAGCACCGCGCCCAGCGCGAGCGCCGCCGGCCAGCCCGGCTGCTCCCGCCATTTGTATCCGAGCGCCAGCATCGCGAGCGTGCACCCGAGAAACAGGCTGTGCGGGCCGATCACGTCCGTCTCGTCGAGCCGGCAGACGCTGAACACCAGCAGGCCGCAACCGAGGATCGCCGCCGCGCGCGAGGTCTCGAAACACCTCCGCAGCATCAGATACATCAGGCCGATCAGCAGCGAAGCGACGGCGGCGTCGAAGAAGCGCACCCTAAATTCTATCGAAGCGGCTCCGGCGGGAAAAATCAGGTAGCCGAGCTTCGCCAGATACATCGACAGCGGCCCGTGCCAGTGCCTCGAATATTGAAACTAGCTCCACAGGAAGCGCCAGCCGTGGAGTACGTTGTTCGAATAGTCGGCTTCATCGAACCAGAGTTCCGGCGATGCGCA
The DNA here is from genome assembly GCA_027450225.1 of Bryobacterales bacterium. GTDB lineage: Bacteria > Acidobacteriota > Terriglobia > Bryobacterales > Bryobacteraceae > BOG-234. Next base: position 9,926 of record DAIDJK010000411.1, read on the forward strand.
TTGCAGCATCGCAAACGTGGAAGTGGCCGTGATGAGGGCGATCACGGCGAGTTCGACGAGCCATCCCCGCGCACCCGGCGCCCGTGTTCGAGCCGCGGTGGAGCGTTCCGAAACGAAGTCTGCAGTTTGCACGACGTCTCCGGGGCAGCGGCGGCTGGCCGCGCGAAATAAAAAGGCCCCGGCGCATGCGCGTCCGGGGCCGACCCTTCAGACCGATGAACTCAGATACTACTGCACGGCGATAGTCCGTTCGCCGTACATCCGGGCGGAGCGCCGCTTGCACTGCCGGCTCCGGACGCCGCCACTCCCACTGCCGCGCCAATCGCCGCGGCAGCCACTACACCGGCGATCACCACGGTCGTTTCGCTGACTCCCGCCGCCGCCGCACCCGCTGCTGCAGCGCCACCAGCGCCCGCCGCCGCCAGACCGCCTGCGCCCGCCGCGGCGGCGGTTTCACCCGCGGCCCGGCACT
>DAIDJK010000412.1 GCA_027450225.1 Bryobacterales bacterium
TTCCGAGGGACTCGCCGCCGGCGAGAAAGCGAAGGCCGAGGCCGAAGCCCGGGCGAAGTCCGTGAATGACCGCCTGGCGAATCTGAAAAATGAAATCGCCGACATAAGGTCGAGGGCTCGAGACGAGCGGGAGCGGGAAGCGGATCGCATTCGCCGCGACACTGAAGCAGAGGTCGCGCGGATTCGCGCGCATGCCGAGCAGGAACTCGAAGCCGCCGGCAAGCAGGCGCGGCTGGACGTGCAGCGCTTCGCCGCGAGGATGGCGATCGAGCTGGCGGAACAGAAGATTCGCAGCGGCATGAATGGACAGACCCAGGCAGCGCTGATTGACCGCTTCGTGCGGGATATTCCGGACGGCGCGGCGCGGGCGCAAACGAGTTGATGGGGCGAGCGGAAAGATGACATCGACCGCGGTAGTGAATCGTTACGGGAGCGCGCTGGTTGATGTGGTGCTGTCCCCGAATTCGGACGTACAGCCCTCTGAAGCGCTGGCGCAACTGAAGGCGTTCGACGCGGCGGTGAGCGAATCCTCCGATCTCCGCAGTATTCTGGCCTCGCCCGCCGTTTCGGCGCAGCGCAAACGGGCGGTAATCCGGCGCCTGGCCGATTTGATCGGCGCATCGCGAGTGGTGCGGAATTTTCTTCTGGTGCTGAGCGATCACCGGCGCGCGGCCGCGCTCACGGAGGTGATCGATGCATTCGACACAGTGCTCGACCAGAGGCTCGGCTATGTACGGGCTGAAATTCGCTCGGCTTCGGAGCTGACGGCGGACGAGCGGGAGCGGCTGGCCGAAAGGCTTGGCGTGCTGGCCGGCAGTAAAGTGCGATTGCGGTTTGCAATCGATCCCGATCTGATCGGTGGGGTGACCGCGAAGATCGGTTCTACGGTTTATGACGGGTCCGTTCGCGGGCAGCTGGCACAGCTGGGCGAGCGGCTTTCTTCCAATCCGGCTTTTCAGAGCTGAGGCGTATTCGAGGGAGCGGGTTTCATGGCTCAGATTCGGGCAGACGAGATTACAAGCATTCTCCGGCAGGAGATTGAGAATTACGAGCGTGCGATCGACGTAAGCGAGGTCGGCACCGTGATGTCGGTGGGCGATGGCATCGCCCGCATCCACGGGCTCGATAAGGTGATGGCCGGCGAGCTGATCGAGTTCGGTCATGGAGTGTCGGGCCTTGCGATGAACCTCGAAGAGGATCAGGTAGGCGCGGTGCTGCTTGGCGATTACTCGCATGTGCGCGAGGGCGATCAGGTGCGGCGTACGCGGCAGATCATGTCGGTGCCCGTGGGCGACGGGCTGATTGGCCGCGTGGTGGATGCGCTCGGCGCTCCGATCGATGGCAAGGGACCGATCAATACGGACAAGCGCTACGCCGTGGAGCGCATCGCGCCGGGCGTTATCGACCGCCAGTCGGTGAAGCAGCCGATGCAGACCGGAATCAAGGCCATCGACGGCATGATCCCGATCGGCCGCGGACAGCGCGAGCTGGTCATCGGCGACCGGCAGACCGGCAAAACGGCAATTGCGCTCGACACCATCCTGAACCAGAAGGGCGGCGACGTTATCTGCATCTACGTCGCGATCGGACAGAAGCGCTCGACCGTGGCGCAGGTAGTGAAGACGCTCGAAGATTTCGGCGCGATGGATTACACGATCGTGGTCTCGGCGAGCGCGTCCGATCCGGCTCCGATGCAGTATCTGGCGCCCTATTCCGGTTGCGCGATGGGGGAGTTCTTCCGGGACAATGGCCGGCACGCGCTTTGCGTCTACGACGATCTTTCGAAGCATGCCGCGGCGTATCGCGAAATCTCGCTGCTGTTGCGGCGGCCGCCGGGGCGCGAAGCGTATCCCGGAGACGTGTTCTATCTCCACAGCCGCCTGCTCGAGCGCGCCGCGAAGCTGAGCGACGCAAATGGCGGCGGGTCGCTCACGGCGCTGCCGTTTATTGAAACGCAGGCCGGCGACGTTTCGGCGTACATTCCTACCAACGTCATCTCGATTACCGACGGCCAGATCTACCTCGAAGCCGATCTGTTCAACTCGAACATCCGGCCCGCGGTGAACGTGGGTCTTTCGGTGAGCCGCGTCGGCGGCAGCGCGCAAATCAAGGCGATGCGGCAGGTGGCCGGCGCTCTGCGTCTCGATCTCGCGCAATATCGCGAACTGGCCGCGTTTGCGCAGTTCGGCTCGGATCTGGACAAAACGTCGCAGGCGCAGCTAAATCGGGGCAAACGGCTGGTGGAACTGCTGAAGCAGCCACAATATAGTCCGTTGCCGGTGGAGAAGCAGGTGGCGATCATCTTCGCCGGTACGCGAGGACTGCTTGACGATCTGGCGGTGGAAGATATCCGATCGTTCGAGGTCGAGCTGTATAAGTTCCTCGAAGGATCGCGGCCGGGCGTTCTGCAGCAGATTCGCGACAAAAAGCAGCTGGACGACCAGTTGCAGAAGGACCTGACCGGCGCCATCAACGAATTGAAGGAGCGCTTCAAAGCGCAGCGCAACCAGCCGGTAACGGCGGGCGCGCGCGCCTGACGATTCGATGCCCAGCCTGATCGACATTCGCCGGCGCATTCGCTCGGTCAAGAACACGCAGCAGATCACGAAGGCCATGAAGATGGTCTCGGCGGCGAAGCTGCGCCGGGCGCAGGACCGCGTGATCGCGGCGCGTCCCTATGCGAGACAGATGCGCGAGATGCTCGCGAATCTGGTGGATGCAGCGGCGTCAGATGAGCGCGCGGCCGAGAGCCCCTGGCTGGTTCGGCGAGAACCGAGGCGAATCGATCTCATCTTCATCACGAGCGACAAGGGACTGGCAGGCGCGTTCAATTCGAATCTCATCAAGGCCTCGCAGCGCTTCTTTGCCGAGCACGAAAAAGCGGAGATCACGCTTACGCTCGTCGGGCGCAAAGGGCGCGATTACTACAAGCGGCGGTACGGAAAAATTCTTGCCGAGCACGTGAACATTCTCGGGCGGCCGACTTACGAAGACGCCGCGAAGATCGCATATGAGGTGATCCGGCGTTATCGCGAGGTCGAGACGGACGCCGTGTACATCCTGAATAATGAGTTCAAGAGCGTGATGGCTCAGAAGCTCAACGTACAGCGGCTTCTGCCGGTGGAAGATGAAGACCGCCAGCGCGAGCAGCCCCAGGGCGAGTATATTTACGAGCAGTCGCCGCTCGATATGCTGGAGCGGCTGATGCCGAGATACGTGGAAGTCGCGATCTTCCGCGCCATGCTGGAGACGGTGGCGGCGGAGCATGCGGCGCGAATGACGGCGATGGACAAGGCATCGACGAATGCCAAGGACGTGATCGACACATTGACGCTGAATATGAACCGGATCCGTCAGGCTGCGATCACAAAAGAAATTATCGAAGTAGTCAGCGGCGCGGCTGCCGCGGAGTAGGACAAATCTATATGGCAACAGCTACCGATACCATCGGTCATGTCGTGCAGGTGGCGGGACCCGCCGTCGACTGCCAGTTCCCCGAGGGACAGATCCCGGAAGTTCATACCGCCATTCGGATCACGAGCGAAGGCTTCGACACGCCGGACCCGATTGACATCATCTGTGAGACCGAGCAGCACATCGGCGAAGGCCGCATCCGCACGATCGCGATGCAGCCCACTGAAGGCCTCGTCCGCGGCATGAAAGCAATCAGCCTCGGCGGGCCGATCAGCGTCCCGGTTGGCAAGCAGACGCTGGGCCGCGTGCTGAACGTGCTCGGACAGCCCGTGGACAAGATGGGACCGGTGGACACCGAGAAACGGTACCCGATTCACCGGCCTGCTCCAGCGTTCGAAGACCAGTCTACGCGTCTCGAGATGTTCGAGACCGGCATCAAAGTGGTCGATTTGCTCGAACCGTACCTGCGCGGCGGCAAGATCGGTCTGTTCGGCGGCGCCGGCGTCGGCAAGACGGTCATCATCATGGAGCTCATCAACAACATCGCCATGAAGCACGGCGGTGTGTCGGTGTTTGCCGGCGTGGGTGAGCGAACGCGCGAAG
>DAIDJK010000413.1 GCA_027450225.1 Bryobacterales bacterium
GCAGCCGCGCTGGCTCAGGACGGGTGGCCCTTACCGGCTGGCGGATCTGAAGAAGTCGGAAACACGGAGCCCGCGCGGATGACGCTCCGAACGCGCCTTGCTCTCGTCTTTATCGCGGCCACGCTGATCCCGCTCGGCGCGCTCGTCTGGGTCACCACAGTCCTGCTGGACCGCAGCTTCCGGCTCTCGCCGGTGGATCAGGTTTCCGAGCTTTCCCGCGCACTCGAACAAACGGGCCGTCAGTATTACGTGCTCTCGCGCGAGCAATTGAAGCACGATGTAAAAGATGGCGCGCCGGCCGCGCACGTGTGGCTCGCGGGTGGCAAAATGCCCGATTACGCGCGCGATTTCCTTGAAAGCGACGATCAGGAACGTTTCGCGATCACGGGCGACGGCGGTTCGGATCTGGTGTACCTCACCAGGACCCCCGATGGCGTGCGCGCCTGGTCGCGCCCGCTGCGGGTCCGGATGGACGATCTCAAGCGCGAATATTCCGCCGCGCGAACCACCGTGGCGCGCGATTCCTCCGGCTATCTTCGCCGTGGATTTTTCACCGCGTGGGCGCTGCTTGCCGCCGGCATCTGGTCGCTCGCGCTTGGATTGCTGTGGCTGGTCGCCACCCGTTTCAGCCGGCCTATTGCGCGGCTGACCGAGGCGCTGCAATCGCTCGCCGCCGGAAATTTCCGGATCCGTATCCCCAACGAGCGCGCCGACGAAATCGGACGCGCCACCGAAGCGTTCAACCGCACCGCCGCGCAACTCGAACAGAGCCGCGACCGTCTGGTCTATCTGACCCAGCTGGCGAGCTGGCAGGTGCTGGCGCGCAAAATGGCGCACGAGGTAAAGAATTCACTCACGCCCATCCGCCTGACCGTGGAAGAAATGGTGGCGCGGCACGATGAGCCGAATGTGGAAGGCCGCAAGGCGTTTCTCGCCCAGGCCGCCAGCATCGTGGTGGATGAAATCGAATCGCTCGAACGCCGCATCCGCGCGTTTTCCGAATTCTCTTCGGAGCCGCCGGTCTGCCCCGAGCCGCTCGACATTCACGCCATCGTGGAGGAGCGCATCGCTTTTCTCAAATCCGCTCACCCGGAGGTTCGCTACGCAGTGGACGTGGCGGGAAATACGCCGGGCGCGCTGGCCGACATGGATCTGGTGAAAAGCATCCTGGTGAATCTGCTCGAAAACGCGGCCGAGGCGGCGGGCGAAGGCGGCACGATCCTGGCGAAGGTGAAGCCCATCGACGACCGCATCGCCATCGAGGTTCACGACTCCGGGCCAGGATTGAGCGAACTCGCGCGCAATTCGCTCTTCCAGCCCACGATTTCCTTCAAAAACCGCGGCATGGGGCTGGGGCTCTCCATCGCGCGCAAGAGCGCGCTGCTGGTCGGCGGCGACATTCTGCTGATCGCCGGCGAACTGGGCGGCGCGGGTTTCCGAGTTCTGCTTCCTACCGTTACTCAAAATGCCATCACGGCGCATTCTGGTCGTTGACGACGAAGAAAATATCGGCCGCTCGCTGCGCATGATTCTCGAGCGCGAGGGTTATCAGGTGAATACCGTGCGCTCGGCGGCGGAGATGCGCGCGCTTCCCGAGCGGGCGCGCATGGATTTGTATCTGCTCGACGTGCGGCTGCCCGACGCGAACGGCATCGATATTCTGCGCGAACTGCAGGCCGCCGAAGTCGCCGCTCCCGTGGTGATGATCTCGGGCCACGCCACCATCGCGGACGCGGTGGAGGCCACGCGCGCAGGCGCCTTCGATTTTCTCGAAAAGCCGCTGGGGCGCGACCGCGTGATGCTTGCGGTGAAGAACGCGCTCGAGCAGGGCACGCTCAAGCAGGAAAACCGCAAGCTGCGCGAAGCGGTGGGGCAGGGAACGAAGATGATCGGCTCGAGCGCGCCGTTTCTGCGCGCGGTCGAGCAGGCCTCGATGGCGGCGCGGTCCGATGCGCGGGTGCTTCTGATCGGCGAGTCGGGAACCGGAAAGGAGTTGCTGGCGGCGCACATCCACGCCTCGAGCCCGTTCGCGTCCGGGCCATTTGTAAAAGTGAACTGCGCGGCGATTCCGGGCGAGTTGATCGAGAGCGAGCTGTTCGGGCACGAGAAGGGCTCCTTCACCGGCGCGACGTCGCTGCGCCGGGGCAAGTTCGAACTGGCCGATGGCGGCACGCTGTTCCTCGACGAGATCGGCGATCTGCATGCGAATTCACAGGCGAAGCTGCTGCGCGTGCTGCAGGAAGGCGAGTTCCATCGCGTGGGCGGCGAGCAGACCATCCGCGTGAGCGTGCGCGTGGTTTCGGCGACAAACAAAGACCTTTCCGCGATGGTGGCGCAGGACAAATTCCGCGAAGACCTGTATTACCGGGTCAGCGTAGTGCCGATTCGCGTGCCCGCGCTGCGCGAGCGGCCGCAGGATGTGCGGCCCATGGCGGAATATTTTCTGGAAGAATTCTGCGCCCGCAACGGATTCCGGCGGAAAACCTTCGACGAGGCGGTGTGGGAACCCTTCGAAGCTTACCGGTGGCCGGGCAACGCGCGCGAATTGAAGAACGTGGTGGAGCGGATGGCGATTCTTTCCGAAGGCGATGTGCTTACCACGGCGACGCTGCCGCTTGAACTGAAGCTTCAGAAAGACTCGGGTCCCAGGTCGAGCGTGCAGGAAGCGCGCGAATCCGCCGAGCGGGAGCACGTCCTGCGGGCGCTCGAAGAAGCGCAGTGGAACGTCTCGAGCGCGGCGCGCGCGCTCGGCATGGAGCGGACGAATCTGCATAAGCGAATCCGCGCTCTCGGGCTGAGCCGGGGGAAGTAGCGCACAGGCGTCAGCGGCCCGGCCGCCGTGCGCGAGACGCAAAAACGCAGGCCGTCATTTATGATGGGGAAAACGATGAGACTGACTATCCTCGCGGGCGCCGCCATTCTTTGCGCCGGATTGCTGGCCGGATGCGGCACGAGCAGCCCATGGCCGAACGGCAGCAAATACACCACGCAGATGGGCGTCGCCGAGAGCGGTTATCCCGGCGGACAACCGAAGGATCCAGGCTCGCCCGCGCTTGCCAGTTCCACGGAAGCCAGGTACTCGCACGAGGGGCCGAAAGTGCCGGAATCTGTGATCACGACAGGGCCGCGCAACCAGCCGGGCGTTTCGCGCGAAGGTCCGGGCGAAAACAGGCCGCGGTAAAAGGCAGAAACTGCGCGAAGATTATCGGTGGAATCCGCCGCCAATGTGCGGAGCGGGACGAGCGCCAATGCCGATGCCGCTCACCGGCCGCGGCGCAATTCCGTAGCCAGGGGTCCGGCCGCCGATTGAGCCCACGGGCCGGTAGCCATAGACCGGCGCGCCCGGGACGCCGATCGTAATCCCGCGCATCGGCGTGTAGATGCCGTAACCGATTCCGGAGCCCGCGAACGGTCTGCGCCCGAAGGTCGAATACATCGGCCGGATGCCGCTGTAGAGATAGGCCGGATACATGCCAACCCCCGCGTAAGCGCCATAGCCGAGCCCGAGCATTCCGGGCGAGTAAACGCCGTAAGGCGAGCCGTACATGCCGGCCAGCGGCGCGATGGGCGCGGGAGTGATGGCGGCAGGAGGAACGTACCCGAGATACGCGCCGAGATCTCCGGCATCGGGCGCCTGCGCGCCGTTAGGATCGGCGGGGTCAGAATAGCCCTGCGCATTCGAAAGAGTGGACGCGATCATGAAATGCCGCTCGTCGGACCAGATGTCGAGCAGATCGTCGGAACCCTCGGTGAAGCGCTGCACGATCGAAGATCCGTCGAGCGGCGACATCTGGTCGGCAACAAGCGTCACCGGCGCGCCGGCGCCATCGATTTCGGCCGTACCCTGCAGCACCCGAAGCTGCGGCGGATCGGAGTCGATCCGGTATTTTCCCGGCTTCACAATCCTGATCTGCCTGTCTTTGAAAATCAGGGTGAGGGAACAGTTTTCGAGCGCTTCGGTGGAATCGAGCATGGCCGACCCGTACAGGATTTGGACTCTGGTATCGGTGAGCTTATTCGATACCATGCGCACGGCGCTGTTCTGTCCGATGCGCAAATAGGCGCTGGGAGTGAGCAGCAGTTCCGCGCGGCCGTTCTGGGTGAGCAGATCGGAACCGTCCTGCAAGGTGGGATAGTTGCCGGCGCGCTGGCTCACCGGCTGGTTGTTGATGAAAACGGCGCCTTCGGAATAATTCAGGAGACCCGAACGAACGGAGACGACGGATTGCGCGCCCATCTCTCCTGCCGCTGCCGCCGCGAGCAGAACCACGAAAAACCCGTGCCGGGAAGCCATGCCAGGATGTTCCTCCTTCCAAAGAACGATGTCAATGGCTTCAGAAGGAGGAATGGTGGCGATGGCTCCGGGCGCGGCGCGCGGGCGCGCTTTCCGCTACGCTACAGCCTGGCTAACGCCCAGCCGAAGCCCGGCCAGCCAGCCTGCCGCGGATCTGGTTCATCACGTCGGTCGCGAGGAACGGCTTGCGCAGTACGGGGAAGTCGTGCTCTTCGCAGATGGCTTCTTCCTCGGGCGCCAGCACCGAACCGGTCATCATGATCACCTGCAGGTTCGGCATGCTCTGCCGGAGCTGCTGGGCGAGTTCGACGCCGTTTCCATCAGGCAGCATGTAATCGAGAAGCGCCGCGTTCGGCTTGCGATTCGAAACCACGCGCCGCGCATCGCTCGCGCTTTCCGCCACCAGCAGTTCCCAGCCGGACTCCGCCATCAGACGCTCGAGAAACTGCAGCAGATCGCGATTGTCGTCCACCAGCAGGACCGTGGGATGGGAAGGGACCGGCGCTTCGCCTTCGGAGGTAACGCGAAGGTTGAGCGATTCGTGATCCGGCGCAAGCTCCACCCGCACCTTCGACGATGCTTCCACCTGGTTTTTCGCCACCATGGTGGCGAGCGGCTGCGTCAGATGCTTGTGGATGGTGCGCTTCAGTTCGCGCGCGCCATATTCGGAGCTCGTTCCCCGCTCGATCAGCCACTGGCGGGTTTCAAACGGAACATCGACGGTGAAGCAGCGCGCGCCGAGCCGCGTATTCACATGGCTTTGCAGATTGTCGATTTCGTGATCGACGATCGCCGAAAAGGATTCGGCGTTCAGGGGCTGATACGTGATCACATGATCGATCCGGTTCACGAATTCGGGCGAAAATTTCTTGCGCACGGCCACCAGCGCGATGTTCTGCAGTTTCTGGGTCAATTCATCGCGCGTGGGACCCGCATTCGCCGACTGGAAGCCGAAATCGGGATTGATCTCCCGCATCATTTCCTTCGCTCCGAGATTACTGGTGAGGAACACCAGGCTTTTCTCGAAGTTCACCACCGAATTGTCGCCGAGACGGAGGATGCCGCGATCGAGCACGCCAAGCAAAAGCCGCGTGAGCGACGGAGCAGCCTTTTCGATCTCATCGAACAGCACCAGCGAGAGCGCGCTCTTGTCGCTCGTGACCGCGGTGAGTTTCTGCTGAGACAGCATGGGCTGCGTTTCGCGATGGCCCAGATATCCAGGGGGCGCGCCAATCAGTTTGGCCACCTCATGTTCCATCTGGAACTCGCCGCAATCGATCTTCAGCAGATTCTTGGAACTGCCGTGCAGCGCTTCGGCCAGCGCTTCGACTGTCCGCGTTTTGCCCGTCCCTGTTGGACCGAGCAGAAGAAAGACGCCCACTGGCCTGTTCTCAGGCGCGAGTCCGGCCTGGAACATGTCGATGTACGGCACGATCACATTGATGACATTCGGCTGTCCGACCACCTTTGAGGAAAGAACGGAAGTCAGATCCTCCGCGGGCTCCGGTGCGGTACGCCGCGAGCGCGAAGTGGACGACGTTTTGGGGCGATCCGTCATAACTGGTCTCAGTATACGAACGAATCGGGACATCGCCTGTACTGCTTTATAGGCCAGCGGCCAAAATAATACGTTGTCAGAACAGGACTTGCACGCCGAAAAATCTCATTCATTTCGCGGTGACCAGAAGAATCAGCCGATCAATTCAACTGATCATGGCAGAACGTGCAATCGATGCTTACGTTTTTCTGACGATGACAATTCATACAGCCGCCCATCGAAATATCGCCCTCTTTCGAGAGAACGTCGCGCGTGGCCACCGGGCCATGGCAGTCCGAGCAGGCCGCGCCTGCATCGAGATGCGTTTTATGGCTGAAATGAACGAAGTCGGGCAACTGATATACCGGCGTCCACGGAACCTGTTTGCCTTCGCTTGCAAATGCCGCCAGTTTCCGGATCGCCGGGCTGTCCTTTTTGATGGCGGAATGACACTGCATGCAGGTGGACGGAGCCGCGATGGTCATCGTCTCGCCGGCCCCCGGGTCCTGGTGGCACATTTTGCACTGCAGCTTGAGATCGCCCGCGTGCGTCCGGTGGCTGAACGGGAGCGGCTGCGAAGGTCCCGGCGTCTGCGGCGAGGCTACAGTGATGAAACCAATGGCCATAACGGCCAGGATGCAGATTCGGGCAAGCCTCACACGTTACCCGCGCGCATCTGATCGGCGAGGTAATCCGAAGCCCTCATGGAAAGAGACAGGATGGTCATTGTCGGGTTTTGATAGCCGCCGGTCACGAAACTGGAACCATCCACCACAAAGAGGTTCTTCACATCGTGGCTCTGGTTCCACTTGTTCAGCACGCTCTTCTTGGGATCGTCGCCCATGCGGCAAGTGCCCAGCTCGTGGATGCTGTATCCGGGGGGCCATGGCTGATCGTGTTTGGTGAGTACTTCAAAGCCCGCGCCCTCGCAAACTTCGGCGAAGGTGTTCATGGCGTGCTTCGCCATTCTGGCTTCGTTATCCGAATATTTCGCGCGGAAGCGGAGCACCGGAATTCCCCATTCATCGACCACATTCGGATCGATTTCCGCGTAGTTTTCATAACGGGGGAGCACTTCCCCCATAATCGTGACTGATACGCCGGTTCCTTCGAGGCTGCGAACGGCCTTCTCGTGCTCCGCCCCATATCCCGGAATGAACTTCGGATCCGGAGAGCCGCCTGTACCAAAATCGAACGCATAACCGCGAATGAAATCCTCCTCGTGGCCGCGCTTCAGATTCACGAACCGGGGCGAATACCCTCCGCCGCCCATCAGACCCCGCGGCGCCTTGCCGTCTTTTGCCTCGGGAACGATGGCCTGGACGCCCTGCGTGATATAGAACTGATCGTGCAGATAATGCCCGAGCGCGCCGCTCGAATTCGCAATTTTCGAATTCAGCAGAATGCGCGTGCTCTCGAGACACGACGCCGCCACCACCACCACGCGCGCCTTCGCGTGCATTTCGCGTCCCGACTGGCGATCGTGGAAATTCACGCCGTTGGCAAGCCCGGTATTTTTGTCCGTCGTGATTTCGCGGACCACGGCGTTAGGCACCATGGTGAGATTGCCGGAATCCATGGCGTCCGGGAGCAGCAGATTGAACGAACTGGCGAACTGGCCGCGGCCGGTGGCGCGCCGCATTTTCGTGACCGGGATATTCCGTTTGCCCGCTGACGCGATGAAGCGCTGCATGGCGCCGCTCCACGGCGAATTATCTTCCAGAAATTCGCCATCCGGAAGCTGATTCCACCCTTCTTTGCGGCCGGCGACGCGGAAAATCGGCTCAACCTTTGAATAATATGGCGCGAGATCTTCATAGGCAATCGGCCAGTTCTCGCCGAATCCGTCGTGATCTTTGCCTTTGAATTCGTAATTGCTGAGCCGGAAAGACATGCGCGCCCAGAACAACGATTTTCCGCCGATCATGCGCACGCGGACCCAGTTATAGGGTTCATCGGGGGCATGCGTATAAGGAACCTGCTTCTCATCCACCCACTGATTGGCATTGAATTCATTCGCCTGCACCACGTGGGGAAGCCGTCCCGGCTTGCCGAATCCGCGATAAGGCAGCTCGGAGACCGACCGGATGCCGCGCACGCGATTGAAATCGACCAGCGGACCGGCATCGAGCATGAGGCACTTTACGCCCTTCTGAGTCAGGGTATACGCGGCCATTCCGCCGGCGGCGCCGGAACCAATGATCAGAACGTCGTGGGTCTGGACGGACATTTCTTGCAACCTTTCGTTGAATGGGGCAGGGATTACAGCAACATCAGTCGAGCGAATGCCAGTACAAACCGGAGCCGCCGAAGCGTCTTCCGCTGCTGGCCGCGGCGGCGACGTATTCACGGGAATTCACGGTTGCCGTACGCACATCCGCTTTCGCCGCCACGAGGAAATGCCCGAGCGGGTCGGCTGGCGGATTGTATTGCCAGGGCTGGTTCAAAGCCGCCAGAATGGGAGCCGCTTCCTCGGCCGTGGTTGCGGCGAACGGCTTGTGATAACGCTTCGCCGATTCATGATTGAGGGCATCGAGGCCGGCGCGGTACGTCTGCCGCCGCTCTTCGGGTGACTGGCTGACCAGAAAATCCAGGAATTCCGGCGCACTGGCGTCGAGCGCGCCCGGATGGCCGTCCACGGCGGGCATGAGCAGGTCCGAAAGATGCCGCAGCGCTTCAAACTGCGTCTGGGTGAAGAAGCGCGGCATGGTTTCGGCCGCAACATCCGGAATGGAGGCGTCGAACCGGGGCAGATCCTGCGCCGCAGACCCGGGGGGCTGGTTACCGCGCGTGGCATTTTGCGGCACGCCGGGCGCGACATTGCCCGGATTGCCGGGCGGGGGAGTCTGCTGCTGGGCGAGCAGCGCGGAGGCCGCCGGAGCGGCCACAAGAGACTTTACGAAGCGTCTGCGTTGCATACGTTTGGACCGGGAGCCGGGCGGCTTTACCTTAACGCCGCCGCCGATTCGACCGGCATCGGCGCACCCTTCGGTTTTGAGAATATATCAGCCGGCGATTTCTTTGCGTCGAAGGCGACATCCATGAAGCCGATCATCATTTCATTCCACGTCTGATCGCCCCAGCGCACTTCGGCCGATGGATCGGGGTTGTATTTGTTGTTGGCGGAATTGTCGAACGTCGCCGAGCATTCGATGGTGGTTTCCGGGCCGACTTTCAGCTCTTCGGCCGGATAGTACACGTGCTGCCAGTTGAAATCGTAGGCGGGCACATTCAGCAGAGTCTCCCGGCTGCCGCCCGGCGTCAGCAGATCGAAACGGAAGCTCCTGCCGCGAACGTGCATGTGTGGCATATAGGAAACCACGCGCGCGTCGCTATAGAAGGTGAGTTTCGAATTCACGGGGTAGTTGCCGGCTCCCGGAGGAATGGCGAAATCGCCGTTGGCGGCGGCCACCGTCATCACGCGTTCCTTCGGCGGCTCTTTCGCGAAGAGGAAGCCGACCTTCGTCAGATCGGTGGCTTCGGAGCCCTTCGCTGTGTAGTGCATCTGGAAGACGAGGTCGGAACCGGCCTTCACCAGCTTCGCCTGCCCCGGTTGAAGTACCAAAGGCGGCATGCCTGGCGCGTACCCGGCCAGAAATTCGCCTTCACGGCCTTCGCCATCGCGCGATTCGCGTCCCGTTTTGGCGCTCTTTACCAGTGGCGGAACATAGGGCTCGCCTGGCTTTGCGTCCCTGAGCCACTTCGATCCGGGTTCGCGCACGTAGACGATGACGTGATGAATCAGAGCCCGTGCGCCAGGCCGGATCTCTGCGGCGG
>DAIDJK010000414.1 GCA_027450225.1 Bryobacterales bacterium
GAGCGCGGCATCATTCCGCCTTCCGAATTTCTGCCTGTCGCCGAGGAGATTGGCATCATCGCGCCGCTCGGCGACTGGGTGCTTCGGACCGCGTGCAGGCAGGCCATGGAATGGAGCGGCGATATCACCATCGCCGTCAACGCGTCGCCTTCCCAGTTCATCACCGGCCGCTTTGCCGACACCGTTCGCCGGGTCCTCGAAGGCACCGGTCTGCCGGGCCATCGCCTGGAGATCGAGATCACCGAAGGCCTGTTGCTGCGCAGCGAACCCATCGTTTATCAGACGCTCGATGCGCTTCGCCAGATGAGCGTCGGCATCGCCATGGACGATTTCGGAACCGGTTACGCGTCCCTCAGCCAGCTCGCGCAGTTTCCCTTCGACAAGATCAAAATCGACCGGTCCCTTTCCGGCTTCGAAGGCCACTTTCCGAAGCACCGCGCCATCGTTCGCGCCATCGCAGCGTTAGGCGAGAGCCTCGGCGTGGCCACCATGGCCGAAGGCGTCGAAACCGCGGAACAGTTGAGCCGCCTGCAGCAGGATGGCTGCACCGCCGTTCAGGGTTACCTGTTCAGCAGACCCGTACCCGCCGCGGAGACGGCGAAACTTGTTGCCCAACTCAATTCTCAAAGCGAGGCGAACTGAATGAAGTTGTATCGACTGACTTATTGCAGCCGCAACCGGATTCGCGGCTCCGCGGCCGAAGTGGAGACTGAGGTGAAAAAGATTCTGGCCGCGTCGCGCGCCTCGAATCGGGAAGCCGGCGTTACCGGCGCCCTGTTGTATAACGCCGGAAACTTCGCCCAGGTCCTCGAGGGCCCGCTCGAATCGGTCAGCAGAATTTTCGAAAAGATCCAGCGGGATCTCCGCCACAGCGAAGTCACCGTGGTCGAGAACGGCGTCGTTTCCACCCGGCAGTTTCCGGATTGGTCCATGGCCTTCGCGGGTGAAAGCAGCGTGCCCGCAACGCCCCTCACCATCGCCGCTTTCGACGCTGCCTTCGGGCAGACCGAGGGAGCCGGAGAACAGATTATGGAGCTGCTGCGCCAGCTCGTTGCCCAGTCGGACGACCTCGCGCTCATCGACGCCGCTTAGCCGTCATTCCCGCCAGATCGCCGCAAATGGAAAAGCCACGCCCACTTCGGAAAGCGGGCGTGGCGGACTATCCAACTGATTCCTTGCGTCTGCCAGGAAGCGGGAGGAGGTCAGTTGACGGTCTCAGTCCAGATTCTAACCGTATTCTGGTTGTCGTCCACGGCGGCGATCCGGAAAGCCGCGAACCCCAGGTAGTTCACTGCCACTCCGAACGCCCCGCCGTTGTTCGGATCCACCGGGTATTGCGCCACGAACTGGCCGCCGGTCGTGAACTCCACCAGTTCGCTCGGCTGGTTCGGGTCGGCGTTCGTTGCGTCGCTGTTGGCCGTCAGCAGATGGCCGGTGGGCAGAAGAACAAGATCCAGCGGCCCGTGCAGGTGCGTGAAATCGGAGTAGGTCACATTCGGCGCCAGCGTTCCCGTCGCCGCGCCCGCGCCATCCAGCGAGTAGATGTTGTTGTCGTCCGAATTCGCGAAGTAGAGTATGTCGTGAACCGCGTCATACGCCAGGCCGGCTGGCCCCGCCGTGAACGCTGCGGGATCGAGGCGATGCGCAAGACCCGAAGCGATCACCGTCTTCTTCAGAATCGCCAGCGAAGCGCCATTCTCCTGCACATCCAGCCGCACGATGGTTCCGTTCAGAACACAGGCGACGAACACCGAAGCCTGTCCCTGGCCTTTTTCATGGATGGCAAGTCCCCACGGTCCGCTGATCGCCGGGTCGACGATGTTCACGATGACTTGCCCCTGGCGGTTGATCGCCACGATGCCTCCCGGAACTACCGTCGCCGGCGTACCGTCGAAGCTCGATTCATAGCCCGCCAGTACCAGTCCATCGGAGAAGATGCCGAGCGCTCCGGTCATCCCTCTCACGTTTGAATTGCTGATGTAAAACGCCGTCGTCGCGCCCGCTTTGTCCACCTGCACGATCGACGTACCGCGGCCCTGCAGATTGTTGATGTCGTTGAAATTCGAAACCAGAATGCCGCCCGTCTTCAGCAGTCCGTCCTGCGGAACCGTGGCGGGAACGAACGCCACCCCGTAGGGATTGAATTCGACGTTCACCGCATTCGTCGACGCAGATGTCGCGGGCAGAGGCAGCAGGGAAGGCGTCGCTGCCCCCGCAATCCCCGCCACCGTGCCTGCGGCAATCGCGGCTCTGGCAATCAGCAGCGCCTGGCGCTTCGCGTTCCGGATGCGTCGAATCAGCACCGGCGCAAACGCAACCGTCAGGCCGATGAAGATGAGGCTCGCCGAAGATGGCTCCGGCGC
>DAIDJK010000415.1 GCA_027450225.1 Bryobacterales bacterium
GCCACCGACGCCCCCGCGGGCGAACAGACCGTCGTTCTCGGCCCCGGCTGGCCCGGCGTCCTTCTGCATGAAGCCGTCGGCCACGGCCTCGAAGCCGATTTCAATCGCAAGGGCGTCTCGGCCTTCAGCGGCCGCATCGGCCAGCAGGTCGCCAGCCCCCTTTGCACGGTTGTCGATGACGGCACCATGGGCGGCCGCCGCGGCTCGCTGAACGTGGATGACGAAGGCAACCAGACGCAGCGCAACGTTCTCATCGAAAACGGCATTCTGCGCGGCTACCTTCAGGACAAGCTCTCGAGTCGCGTCACCGGCGCCACCGCCACCGGCAACGGCCGCCGCGAAAGCTATGAGCACATCCCCATGCCGCGCATGACCAACACTTTCATGCTCGCCGGCGAAAGCGATCCCGAAGAGATCATCCGTTCCGTTCCGCGCGGCCTCTATTGCGCCAATTTCGGCGGCGGCCAGGTCGATATCACCAGCGGCAATTTCGTCTTCTCCGCTTCGGAAAGTTATCTCATTGAGAACGGCCGTCTCACCCGCCCTGTCCGCAACGCCACCCTCATCGGCAACGGTCCGGAGGCCATGAAGTACGTCAGCATGGTCGGCAACGATCTCAAACTCGATGAAGGCATCGGCGTCTGCGGCAAGGAAGGCCAGAGCGTCCCGGTCGGCGTCGGCATCCCCACCGTCCGCATCGACCGTATGACGGTTGGGGGAACCGCTTGACCTTCGCCGATCTCCCCGAAATCGCCGAGCGCGCCATCAAACAGGCGCTCGCCGCGGGCGCTTCGGATGCCGAATGCACCATCGGCGAAGGTTCCGAATTCTCCGCCAGCGTTCGTCTCGGCCAGCTCGAAACCCTGAAGGAATCCGGCTCCCGCGGCGCCGGTCTGCGCGTCCTCTTCGACAGGCGCATGGGCGCGTCTTACACTTCCGATCTGTCCCTCGAAGGCATCCGCCGCATGGTCCAGTCGGCCATCGATCTCGCTCAGGTCACTACCGAAGACCCCGATGCCGGCCTGCCCGACCCGGATGAACTCGGTACCCTCGGCAAGGATCTCGCGCTCTACTCGCCCGAAATCGAAAACCTCGCCGGCGACGTCAAAATCGAACACGCCAGACGCGCCGAAGCCGCCGCCCTTGCGTTCGATCCCCGGATTACCAACTCCGAAGGCGGCTCCTTCGATTCCAATATCGGCGGACGCGTCTTCGCCAATTCCCGCGGCTTCCTCGGCGCTTACCGCTCCACTTACTGTTCGGTTTCCGCCGTCCCCATCGCTACGCAGAACGGTTCCATGGAGCGCGATTACTGGTATTCCATGTCGCGCACCTTCAGCGGCCTCGAATCCCCCGAATACGTCGGGAAAAAAGCCGCCGAGCGCACCGTTCGCCGCCTCGGCGCCGTCAAAGTCGAAACCCAGCGCGTCCCCATTATTTTCGAGCCGCGCCTCGCGCGTTCGCTTCTCGGCGATATCGTGGACGCCATCGACGGCCGCGCCATCTATCGCCACGCCTCGTTCCTCGCCGGCAAGCTGGGCGAGAAGGTCGCCGCCTCTTCCATCAACATCGTCGATGACGGCACCATCCCCGGCCTGTTCGGCTCTCAGCCCTTCGACGATGAGGGCGTGCCCACCCGCCGCACCGTCATCATCGAGAACGGCGTACTCAAAAGCTACCTTCTCAATACTTACGCCGCCCGCAAACTCGGTCTCAAAACCACCGGCAGCGCCTCGCGCGGCATCACCGGCAACGCCGGCATCGGGCACGGCAATTTCTTCCTCGAAGCCGGCGGCAAATCTCCTGCCGATATCATCGCGGGAGTGAAGAACGGCTTCTATGTCACCGAGCTCATCGGCACCGGCGTCAACATCGTCACCGGCGATTACTCCCGCGGCGCCGTGGGCTTGTGGATTCGCGATGGCGAACTCGCCTTCCCCGTCTCCGAAGTCACCGTCGCCAGCACCCTTCAGGAGATGCTCAACGGCATCGCCGAAATCGGAAACGATCTCGAGTTCCGCGGTTCCATCGCTTCACCGACCATCCTGATCGGAGAAATGACCGTTGCCGGACGTTAAGATATCGCCCGCCAGCATTGTTATTGCACTTGCCGTCATTCTCATCCTCGGCGTTTTCGGCTGGCTCACCTTCGGGCCCGGACCCGCGGCCCCGCCCACTCCGGTTCTTACCCGCGAGGCCCGCGCCTATCTCCCCGATCTGGCTCTCTCGAACGTCCACATGCAGGCGGCCGAGAGCTACGTCAATCAGCGCGTCGTCGAAATTCTGGGCGACGTCACCAACAAAGGCAATCGCACCGTCGCGAGTGTTGAAGTCACCTGCGTTTTCCGCGATTTCGCCGGTCAGGAAATTCTTCGCGAACGCGTCTTCGTGGTCGATCGCCAGAATGGTCCGCTGAAACCCGGCCAGACGAAGCCGTTCCGCCTCGCCTTCGACGACATCCCGAACACCTGGAGCCAGGCGATGCCCAACCTCGTCATCGCGCAGATTCAGTTCGAATAACCCTTTTCGAGTGCGCCTTGCTGCGCGTCCGGCGCTGCCGGCCGATAATGGCCGCGTAAGTGCAATCCGCTTTGCGGGGTGAAGCGACTTTCTTTTCTGGCCGTTACGGCGGCTTTCGCACTTTTGGCCGGGAGTACTGCTCCGGTCTCTGTCCAGTTCGACCCGAAGGCGGTCAACAGCCCGCAGACGCTCGATACCGTGGGTCCGGGTTTCGAGGGCAACGCGGCTCTGCGCGCCCAGATTCTTCTCGACCGCGCGCACTTCTCGCCCGGCGAGATCGACGGGCGCTACGGCGACAATCTCCGCGTCGCTCTATACGGCTTCCAGGCGTCCCGCAAGCTCCCGCTCACCGGCATCGTGGACGCCGCCACCTGGCAGTCGCTCGATGCCGATACCGGGCCGCCGCTGGTGAATTACACGCTCACTCCGGGCGATGTGCAGGGCCCCTTCGTCCGGATTCCCCGGAGCATGGACGCGCAGGCGCATCTGCCATGCGCCTGCTACCAGACGCCGCAGGAAGAGCTGGGCGAGCACTTCCACATCAACGCGGGCCTGCTCGCGGAAATCAATCCGGGCAAAGACATCACGAAGCCAGGCCAGCAGATCCTGGTTCCCAACGTCGTGGCCGGCTTCCATCCGCCCATGGCCGCGGCGGTCGTGGTCTCGAAATCGAACCAGGCCGTCACCGCCTTCAGCGCGGACGGCTCCATCCTCGCGCAGTATCCGGCCACCATGGGCAGCTCGCATGACCCGCTGCCCATCGGGCACTGGCAGATCGTCGAGGTCATCCACAATCCCTGGTACAACTTCAACCCGAAGCTTTTCTGGGATGCCAACCCGCACGACGCCCGCGCCCGCATTCCTCCGGGACCGAACAATCCCGTCGGCCTGGTCTGGATGGGATTGTCGAAACAACACTACGGAATTCACGGAACGCCCGAGCCCGCGAACATCGGTCACACCGAATCGCATGGCTGTATCCGATTGACAAATTGGGACGCTCTTGAACTCTCGGGCATGGTCCAGAAGGGAACACCAGTTAATCTGACTGAGTAGACACGTGCGGACACTCACCCTGGTTCTGGTATTGGCGTTCCTGGCATTGGCGCCGGCGCAGGCTTATTCAGTTCTCACTCACGAAGCAGTTATAGACTCCGCCTGGGATCGCTCGATCAAGCCGCTTCTGCTCAAACGCTTTCCGGACGCCACGCCGGAACAGTTGCGCCGCGCGCACGGCTTCGCCTATGGCGGCGCGATCATCCAGGACATGGGCTACTATCCCCACGGCAGCCACGAATTCAGCGACCTGACGCATTACATCCGCAGCGGCGATTTCATCGACAACCTCGTCTCCCAGGCGAAGACGCTCGACGAATATGCCTTTGCGCTCGGCTCCATCGCGCATTACGCCGGCGACGAGCAGGGCCACACCATCGCGGTCAACCTGGCCATGCCGATGCTTTATAAGAAAGTGCGGGTCAATTTCGGCCCCGTCGCCACTTACGAAGATGACCCGGCGGACCATCTGAAAACCGAGTTCTCCTTCGATGTCCTTCAAATCGCGCGGGGATTTTATGCGCCGCAGGCCTACCACGATTTCATCGGCTTCAATGTCGCCGTGGATGTGCTCGACCGCGCCTTCGCCCAGACCTACTGCATCCACCTGTCTGACGTTTTCAAAGACACCAGCCTCGCCATCAACAGTTACCGGCGCGACGTGAGCAGCCTGATTCCGAGCGCCACCCGCATCGCATGGGCCATGAAGAAGAACGATATCGAAAAACACTCGCCGGGCATTGTGCGGCGCCGCTTCATCTACAACATCTCGCGCGCCAGCTATCAGAAGGAATGGGGCGCGGATTACCAGCGCCCCACCCTGATGGACCGCTTCGTGGCCTTCCTGCTGAAGCTGGTTCCGCCGATCGGGCCGCTCCGGGATCTTCGCTTCCAGACTCCGAACGCGCAGGCCGAAAACCTCTTCATGAAGAGTTTCGACAGGACTCTGGACGAGTACCGCGCACTGCTCGCCGAAGCCGGCACGGGCCATCTGCACCTGCGCAATCTGAACTTCGATACCGGCAAGCCCGCGCGCGTGGGCACTTACCGGCTGGCGGACGAAGCCGAGCGGAAGTGGAGCGCGCTCGCTCCGCAGGGTTGCCCGGTTTCGGCGCTCACCGACTAGGCATTTCCCGCCGGGCTGGAGGCGCGCCGGCCGCCACGGCTCTGGGCGGCGCCGGGGGAACCGCCTGCGGTCCGGGCGAAGGGACGCCGTTCACCGGTTCCGGGCGCAACAGGCCCAGCGCGCGGCGCAGCTCGGTCTCGATCATCTGCCGGATGTCGGCGTTGTCCTCGAGAAACTGACGGGCGTTTTCCCTGCCCTGGCCGATGCGTTCGCCTTTGTAGCTGAACCAGGAGCCGCTCTTCTCGATGGTGTTCTGCGCCACGCCGAGATCGATCAGATCGCCTTCGCGGGAGACGCCCTCGCCGTAGACGATGTCGAGCTCGGCTTCGCGGAAAGGCGCGGCGAGTTTGTTCTTCACCACCTTCACCTTCGTGCGGTTGCCCACCACGTTGTCACCGTCTTTAATGGCGGCGATGCGCCGGATGTCCAGGCGGACGGAGGAATAGAACTTGAGAGCGCGGCCGCCGGTGGTGGTTTCCGGGCTGCCGAACATCACGCCGATCTTCTCGCGGATCTGGTTGATGAAGATCAGGCAGGTTTTCGATTTCGACACCACGCCGGTGAGTTTGCGGAGCGCCTGGGACATGAGACGAGCCTGCAGGCCGACGTGGGAATCGCCCATCTCGCCCTCGAGTTCGGCCTTGGGGACCAGCGCCGCCACCGAATCCACCACCAGAACGTCGATGGAGCCGGAAGCGATGAGAGCGGCGGTGATTTCGAGCGCCTGCTCGCCGTAGTCGGGCTGGGAGACGAGAAGGTTGTCCACGTCCACGCCGAGTTTGCGGGCGTAAATGGGATCGAGCGCATGCTCCACGTCGATGAAGGCCGCCATGCCGCCCATCTTCTGGGCTTCCGCGATCACCTGCAGGGCAATGGTGGTTTTGCCCGACGATTCGGGTCCGAAAATCTCGCTGACTCTGCCGCGAGGGAACCCGCCCGTGCCGAGCGCCGAATCGAGCGAGATGGAGCCGGTCGAAATCACGGAAACGGGAATGATGGTATCTTTCGAGCCGAGCCGGACGATGGATCCTTTGCCGAACTGCTTCTCAATTTGTCCGAGCGTCTGGTCGAGGGCGCGGGCGCGTTCCTTCTCATCCATAAAACAGAAAGCTCCTTTTTTGTCGCGGGGAGATGTAACCCGAGTATAGCAGGAGAAATCCGAGCGGCATGCGCTTCCGCACAGACCTCCGGATTGGCGCGCTACGACCGGTTTATTTACTCACGAAGATAGCGGAAATGCATGTACGGAATCGCGCTGTGCCGCGTGAGCGTGTGCTCCGAAACACATTGATTTCACTGATCTTCTTGTTCCCATCAGGCCTTCGATTCTATGCTCCAGATAGCTTCTGCCAGGAAGCGACAACAGGAGGTCGGAGGACAACAGATGAAAAGCTTTTTAGTGGCGGCATCGCTGCTGCTCGCCAGCAGCGCGATGTACGCGGATCTTATACCAACCCTCACCGGGATTACCCCGATTACCACCGGGCCCTACACTGGTGATTTCAGCTGGAACTACACGGTGTCGATCGGTCCGGACCAGGCAGTGGTCCCGGCGGTCGGGCTGGCGCCGGGGGCCATGCAGGCGTGGCCGAATTTCTTCAGCATCATCGATTTCGGCTCGCCCACGGTATTCCCGATCAGCACCCCGGCGGGCTGGGGCGGCAGCGCCGATACGAACGCTCCCAACGCTTTTAACGTGAACGCGCCGAATCAGGCAGCCATTTCGGATATCGTCATGAACTATACCGGGACGACGACTATGACCGGTCCGATGACGATCAGCGGATTCAGCTTCCTCGCAACGACGAACCAGGAAGCCCTTGGCTGGTACGAAGGCCAGGGAACGAAGAGCACCAGCGGTCTGGCGAATGGAACCGAGCAGGGCAACGTAGGACGCGTTGTGGTTCCGTATTACTCCAGCGGCAATCTGCAGCAGGTACCGGAGCCGGCGACGTTCGTGCTGGTGGGTACGGGCCTGATCGGACTCGGCTTCATGCGGCGCCGGAAGGCCTGAGCGAATCCGGGAACAGCAGGTCAACAAAGCAGCCAAAGGGGCCGG
>DAIDJK010000416.1 GCA_027450225.1 Bryobacterales bacterium
GGATCGCCGCCCATGCCGATGCGGCGCCCGATCGGATTCACTCCGGGCAGGTAGCGTTTCGCGAAGCTGCGATTGACGATCGCCACCTTCGGCGCCGTCTCATCGTCTTTCGGGCTGAAGTCGCGCCCCATCAGGATTGGCGCCCCGATGGTCTCGAAGAAGCCGGGCGCAAGGTAATTCATGTTTGGATCGGGCGAATCGCCGGGCTTGCCGGTGTATCCTTCCACGCTCATCGAACTGTCCCAGTGGTCGTTGTCGAGCAGCGGAACGATGGACAAACTGGCGGACGTGACGCCGGGGATCTGGTTCATCCGCTCCTCCAGTTCGCGGTAGAACTGCTGCCGGCGCGTCGCGGAGTAACCGTTCAGCGCGGGGTTGATTTTGAACGTGATCAGGCGCTCGATACGAAATCCGGGGTTCGACCCGCGCAGATTGTTCAGCGTCCCGATGAAAAGTCCTGCGCCCACCAGCAGCATCAGCGACAACGTCACCTGCGCGACCACGAGGGATTTGCGCAACGCCGCCGCGCCGCCGCCCACCACGGCCGCGGCCTGGTCTTTCAGCGTCCTGGCGACATCTGGCCGCGTCCCCTGGATTGCCGGCGCGAGTCCGAAGAGCATGCCGGTGAAGAGGGAAATGCCGAGGTTGAAAGCAAAAACCGGCCAGTTCGGAGTCGTCGAGATCGTCAGCGGAACATTGCCCTGCGGGATGAACCCGATGAGCGCGCGGTTCATGAAAATTGCAAGGCCCAGACCGGCCGCGCCGCCTGCCAGCGAAATCAGGAGGCTCTCTACGAGAAGCTGGCGCATGATGACCCACCGGCCGCCTCCCAGCGCGAGCCGCACGGCCACTTCCTTCTGCCGCGACGCGGCGCGCGCGAGCATCAGATTCGCCAGGTTCGCGCACGCAATGAGCAGCACGAACGCGACCACGCCCATCAGCACCAGCAGCGGATTCTCGAAAGTTTGCCGCAGGCCGGAGCGGCCATGCATGGCGGGCGTCAGTTCGAGCCACGCTTTATCGCGATACCGTTCGCGGTTGATCTTCGCCGCATGCGCGAATTCGGGGTCCTGCAGATCGCGAAGGCGGATCTGATGAAACAGCGGCTGCAGCGCGGCCTGCGCCTGCCGCATCGAAATGCCGGGCTTCAGCCGGCCGAACACATTCACGAAACGCTGCAGCCGCGCGCCGAACGTGTAGTAGGGAATGGCCGAAAGCTGCTGCTTCATCATCATGGGAACGCGGATCTGCGGCGAGTGGCCGGTATCGAGTCCGTCGAAACCCTTCTGGCTCACGCCGATGACGGTGAACGGATAGTTATTGATGACGATCTTCTGGCCGATGATCGCGGCGCTTCCCCCGAACCGCGACTGCCAGAAATCGTAGCTCAGCACGGCGACCGGATGCGCGCCGGCGTGCAGATCGTCGCTCGACGAAAACACTCGTCCAGCGGCCGCGCGCACGCCGAGAACGGGAAAGAAGCCGCCGGAGACATACTCGCCCGCCACGCGCTCCGTCCTTCCGGAAGCGGTGAGACTGAACGGCTGATCGTAAGTGCAGAACATGCCGCTGAACACGCTGTTGCCGTCGCGGAGTTCCACGTAGGTCGGATAGGCCAGCGGGTCCCAGCCCGTGTTGCTGCCGTACTTCGCCCCTTTGTGCGACAGGAAAACGATCTGTTCGGGTTGCCGGACGGGAAGCAGTTCGAGCAGCAGCTGATGGATGAGGGAGAACATCGCCGTGTTGGCCCCGATCCCCAGGGCAAGCGATGCGACGGCGATCAGGCAGAACAATGGCGAACGGCGGAGCGTCCGCAGAGCGAACTTCACATCTCGCGAAAGAGCTGTCATCGGGCCTCCGACACAGGTGACAACTGAGATACGCAAAAAAAGTTATGCGGTTGGCGAAAAAATCAGCCGGCGCGGAGCGCCGCTTCGCCGCGTTCATAATTCGGCCGGCCTCATCACACGCTCGATCGCCCGAATCCGGCGCGCGTATACTAATTCGTTAGTATGATCCGGGATCTGCTCCTCGCCGTCCGCTGGCTGCGGCGAAATATTTTTCTGACGGTCGCGATCACGGGCATTCTCGGCCTCGGCATCGGGGCCAGCACGGCGGTGTTCTCCCTCGTCGATCCCGTGTTGCTTCGCCCTCTGCCGTACCAGGCGGCGGACCGGCTGGTGGCTGTGACGGAATCCACCCCGCAGCGCGTTTTCGACAGCGTTCCCGCCGCGGATTTCCGTTACTGGCGCGAACGCGACCCTGCGTTCGATCAGGTGGTCGCGTTTCACAAGGACATGGTGACGATCACGAATGTGCCGGCGCCGGATCAGGTGTGGGCGATCCGAACGCAGGGCCGGCTGTTCGAATTGATCGGCGCTCATGCGAAGCTCGGCCGCACCCTGATCGATGCCGACGACGACCCCGGCTCGCCGCCTGCCGCCGTGCTCAGCGACCGGCTGTGGCGCGGGCTTTTCCACGCCGATCCCGCCATCATCGGGCGCCCCGTCACGATTTCGGACGAGACGTTCACGGTGGCGGGCGTGATGGCGCCCGATTTCGAGTTCTACTCTTCGGGAATCGACGTGTGGCTGCCGCTGCGCATGACCGCGGCCTCGGATTACCTGCTTTCCGTGCTGGCGCGATTGAAGGCCGGTGTTTCCATGGAGCAGGCGCGCGCCGAACTTGCCACTTCCGCCCGTGAGTTGAGTGAACGCGATCCACGGAACGATGCCGGATTGCGGATTCACGTTGCTCCGTGGCGCGAAAATCCCGGCCCGCAGTACACGCGGTCGCTCGAATGCCTGCTGGCGGCCGTGGGACTTCTGCTGCTGATCGCCTGCGCCAACGCGAGCAGCCTTCTGCTGAGCCGAACCGTCCGCCGCCAGAAGGAGATCGCGATTCGCTCGTCGATTGGCGCGCCTTTCAGCCGCGTGGTGAGGCAGCTTCTGGCGGAGAGTCTGGTGCTGGCCGGGCTCTCGGCCGGATTGGGGATCGCAACGGCGTGGGTCACGCTGCGTTTCCTCGTGCGGCAGCTTGCGGCTCTGCCCATCAACATTCCGCACGTCTCCCGCGTGGCGCTCGACGGCCGCATCCTCGCCTTCGACTGCGTTCTGTGCGGATTCGTCGCCGGTCTTTGCACCGTGGCGCCGGTGTTGTTTGCGCGCCGGACGGATATTCAGAATGTTCTTCGCGGCCACGGCTCCGGTGGCCGCCATTCGGCGCGGATTTTCTCCATACTGGTCGCGTCCCAGGCCGGTCTTGCATTTCTTTTGCTGGCCGGTTCCGTGCTGCTGATCCGCAGCGTGGATAGTCTCCGCCATGCGGACAACGGCTTCCGTCCGGATCACGTTCTGACGCTGCGGGTCCCGATCGGAACCCTGACGGCGCCGCGGCCAGGCGCGAAATATGACACAAAGGCCCGGCAGCAGGAATTTTACGCGCGCGTGCTCGCTCGGCTGGAACGCATGCCGCAAATCGGCGCGGTTGCGGTGGTGAATAATCCTCCGCTCTCCCACGTGACCACCAGTACGCAGCTTCGATCCTTCAGCGGAGCGCCTGTTCAGAACGTGACGCGAACCATCAGCGCGCAATACTTCGCGGTGATGGGAACGCCGCTGCTGCGGGGCCGCCTTTTCGGCGCCGGCGATACGGCCGATTCTCCGAAGGTGGCAATCATCAACGACTTTCTTGCGCGCCAGCTTTTTCCAGGACGCGATGCGGTGGGGCAGTTTCTGCCGGGAGAAGGCGCGCACGCCGGGCCTGAGGTGGTGGGCGTGGTGAAGAACGCGTGGCAGACCAGTTACAGTGCGCCGACGTACGGTGAAGTCTATCTTCCGTTCCGGCAGTTCATCTTCGGAACCTTCATGGCCACGTTCGTGGTTCGAACCACGGCGGACCCGGTCACGATCGCGTCCGCGATCCGGCATGAAATCGCCGCCATCGATCCCAACCAGCCGGTGACGAAGATCGAAACGCTTGGCGACATCATCGACGAGGCGATCTGGATTCCGCGCTTTTCGGCGTGGATTTTCTCCGCGATGGCGCTGATGGCGCTTGCGCTCACGGCGGCCGGCATCTATGCGGTTGTCGCCTACACGTCGGCCCTGCGCGCACGCGAACTCGGGATTCGCGTGGCGATTGGAGCCGCGCCTCGCGATGTGGCGGCGGACGTTCTCCGCCGCGTGATGATTCCGCTCGCGGCCGGTCTCGCGGCGAGCGCCATTGCGGCGGTTGGGTTGTCGCGCCTGCTGACAAGCCTTCTCTATGGCGTGAGTCCCGAAGACCCGATGACGTATCTCGTCTGCTTCGCGCTGCTGGCAGCGCTTGGAATTGCGGCTGCCATTCGGCCCGCGTGGAAGGCGGCGACCGCCGACCCGCTGACCGCGCTGCGGGCCGAGTGAGTCGCCCTTAGTTACCGCTTCAGCACCTGCTCAAAGAATTCGATGGCGCGCGGGTCTTTGGATTGACCGAGCCAGAACATGGCTTTCTTCCGGACATCGGGATCGGGATTTCTGCTGGCTACTTCGATCAACATCGGGACGCCTGCGCCGTTCGGCATCTGCT
>DAIDJK010000417.1 GCA_027450225.1 Bryobacterales bacterium
TTCCACCGCGAGATTTATCTGCGGCGGATCGACGTCGTTCAGCTCGAGTACACCGCGCTCGGCCAGTACGCCTGCGACTTCCGGCGCATCGCGGCGGTGCTGTTCGAGCACGACATCTACTTCCAGTCGATCGCGCGGGCGCTGCCGTTCATGCGGAGCCCCATCGAGCGATTCGCCGCCCGCTTCGAATACCTGAGGGCGCTCCGGTTCGAACTCAGAGCGTTGCGCGCCTGTGACGAGATTCAGGTTTGCACTGAGCAGAATCGCAGGTATCTGGCGGAATTCGCGCCGCAACTTGCCCCACGCATCGATGCCGGCTTGCGCGCGGGCATCGACGTTTCCGGCTATGCGTTTCCCGGCGGTCCGCGCGAGCCGTTCACGATGCTGTTCGTCGGCAGCTATCGCCACATCCCGAACCAGGTGGCGATCTCCTGGTTCACGCGCGAGGTGATGCCGCTCGTTCTCGAACGCATTCCTGAAGCCAAACTGGTGATTGCAGGCTCGGACCCTCCGCCGCCGCACGCGATTCCGCATCTCCCCGGCGCAATCGAACTTGCGGGCTTCGTGGAAGACATCCGGCCGCTGCTCGAGCGCTGCACGGTCTTCGTCTGCCCGATTCGCAGCGGTTCGGGTATCCGCGTGAAGTTACTCGAAGCGTTCGCGAGCGGTATTCCGGTGGTTTCGACGCGGCTCGGAGCCGAAGGTCTGGCCGATGAAGACGGCGGGCTTTGCGGATTGGCCGATGACGCCGCCGGCTTCGCCGAACGTATCGCGGAACTTCTCCGCAATCCCGCGCGCGCGGCCACGATGGCTGCCCTTGCGCGCCGCGAGGTGGAAGCGAAATGGGACATGCAGGTCGTGATCGCGCGGCTCGTGGCGCGATACCGGGAGCTTGCGGCGCAGAAGCGCGGCGGCGAGATGCCGCTATTGCGATAATCCGGTTTCGAGTTTTTTCGCGATCTTCCGGGCTTCGCCGTTCAGTTTCTGCGGCGTGCGATAGGTGGGCGGTTTTTCGTAGTCCGACCAAAGCACCTGCCGGGATTTCGCATCCACCAGAAAAATGGTGCCGCGGTAGCGGCCGCCCGTGTAATGCAATTGAAGCTGTCCGGAATCGTCGCTGGCGGCATCGCTGGAGTCGTCGTCATCGGAATCGCCGGGCAGGATTTGATCGAGTTTGCGTTCGAAATCCTCGCCCAGATGGTCCGTCAGGACGGCGTCGGCGCGCGCCGGGTCCGTGGTGACGTGAATGGCGCTGCCGTGGGCCAGCCATTCGGCGAGGTAGTTATCCAGACCGCCCGACATCGGCAGAATATAGACGGTTTGCACCCTGGCGCCGCGAGCGCCTGAAACCACCGCCCCGGCCATCAGCAGACCGCAAAGAAGAAGCCGCTTCATTACAATCACAGTTTACCCGCGTGCCGGAAAATGCATCGCTCGCGGCGGAGAGCGCACGCCGAATGTCCAAGGTGACCGCCGTGATCCCGGTTCATAATCGCGCCGACCTGCTTTACCGGATGCTTGAGACCGCTTCGCGCCAGACGATGCCGTTTGAAGAAGTGATCGCGGTGGACAATGCCTCGGCTGACAACGCGCGCGCTGTTGCCCATGCGTTCGGATGCCATGTCATCGAGCTTGCCGGAAATAAGGGCTTCGCTCGCGCGGTGAACATCGGCTGGAAAGCCGCCTCAACGGAGTGGATTGCGATTCTGAACAGCGATATCGAACTGGACTCGCAGTGGCTCGAACGGCTGGTCACCGCCGCCGAAGCGCGTGGGGCGGCGTTCGCGACGGGGCTGATTCTGGATGCAAACGAGCGTGATCGCATCGATGGAAGCTACGACCTGGTGAGCCGCGCGGGATGTGCATGGCGCGCGGGCAGGGGAGAGCAAGCGGGCGGCTTCGAGGCGCGGCCGATCGCCATCGCGTCCGGAACCGCGTGTGTTTTTCGCCGCGAGGTACTCGACGCGTGTGGCGGCTATGCGGAATGTTTCGAATCGTATCTTGAAGACGTTGATCTCGGCTTGCGATGCGTACGCGAGGGAATAGAAGGCGTGTTCGCGCCGGATGCTCTCGCATGGCACCACGGGTCCGCCACACTGGGCCGCTGGAATCCGCGCGTGGTTCGTCTGATCTCCCGGAATCAGGTGCTTATTCTGGCGCGTCATTACGATCCCGCGCTTTTGCGGCAATGCCTCCGGGCTGTCATTGCCGGCCAGTTGCTCTGGGGGGTAGTGGCTGCAAGACACGGAGCGTTGCGCCCGTGGATCGCCGGAAAGCTGGAAGGCCTCCGGATGTTTCGCAGCGAGGCGGAGCCCTCAACCAGGCTGCGCTGCTTCCTCGATGAATCCGAACGTGAAATTCGGCGCCGAGCGGCAGGCCCCTACTGGCGCTGGTACTTCCGTTTTGCCGGAACCAGGAACGCGTCCAATTGATACACCCCCGTGTCGCAATTGTCGTCGTTACGTATAACTCGGTGGCCGAAATCGGGGCCTGCCTCGATTCGCTGCGGGGTGTTTCCGGCGCCGAAGTGATTGTGGTGGATAACGCGTCGAGCGATGCGACATGCGCCGAGGTTCGACGCCGCAATGTACGGTTGATCGCAAATCCGGAGAACACAGGATTCGCGGCGGCCGTGAACACGGGTGTGCGCGCCACGGACTCGCCCCTGGTCCTGTTGTTGAATCCAGACGCACATGTCCTGCGCGGGCTCGATTCTCTCGCCGCCTGTTTCGACGATCCGCGGACCGGCGGTGCGGGAGGACTTCTGCTTTCACCTGACGGGTCTCCCCAAACCGGGTTCCTCGCGCGGCGCCTTCCCAGTCCCGCCACGCTGATTTTCGAGGCGCTGGGCCTGAACCGCATCTGGCCGCGTAATCCGGTGAATTGGCACTACCGTTGCTTTGACTTTGACCCGATGGTTCGGCAGCACATCGAGCAGCCCCCGGGGGCGTTTTTCATGTTCCGGCGCACGGCGTGGGAGCAGGTCCGCGGCTTCGATGAGCGATTCTGGCCGGTCTGGTTCGAGGACGTGGACTTTTGCGCCCGTTTAAAGGCGGATGGCTGGACTGTATGTTACGAACCAAACGCGGTTGCCACCCATCGGGGAGCGCATTCAATCCGCAGCCTTTCGGTAGAGAAACGACAACGTTATTGGTATCTTGGTCTACTTGGGTATGCGGGGAAACACTTCAGTCCCGTCATATTCCGGTTCGTTTGTCTCGCCGTGATGGCAGGCGCCGCAGGCCGCGCGGTGGCAGGGGTACGGTGGGCCGGCGTCCGGAGTTTAGCAGTCTACGCAGCAGTATTTCAGCTCGCGCTCAGGAGTATGTTCACCCAGAGGCGCGCCGGCGATCTTGTGCTGTGCAGTATCAGGCGTGAAATCCGATGACTGGAGCTGTCTCTCGCGTACATGTCCCGTAACGACTTCGTTTCGGTAACCATCGTCACATTTAACAGTGGCCGGTTCATCAAAAGGTGCCTCGAATCCGTTCTCGATCAGGATTACCCGCTCAAGGAAATCATCGTCATCGACAACAATTCGACCGATGGCACGATGGATATCCTCGAGCCTTTCGAAGACCGCTGCCGGGTTGTCTATAACGAAGAAAACATCGGCTTCGCAGCGGCGCAGAATCAGGCGATCGGCCTGGCAAAGGGCGGCTGGATCCTTACCCTCAATCCCGATGTTCTGCTGCTGAAGGGATTCATCGAATCGCTCGTGACTTCGGGCAATCTCGACGCGAAAGTGGGTACGGTTTGCGGGAAGTTGCTGACGATGACGGCCGGGTTCGATTTCCCCGAAGATCCTGTGGTGGATTCGACGGGCATTTATTTCACGCCCAATCTGCGGCACCTCGACCGCGGCAGCCTTGAAGTAGACGAGGGCCGCTTCAGTAACTTCGAGTTTGTGTTTGGCGCGACGGCGGCGGCGGCTTTGTACCGCCGGGAAATGATCGACGATATCTCGATCAACGGCGAATTCTTCGATTCGGATTTCTTCGTCTATCGCGAAGACGCCGATGTGGCGTGGCGCGCGCAGTTGATGGGCTGGAAATGTCTGTATGCGCCCTACGCCCGCGGGTACCACGTTCGAAAGGCGCTGCCGGGCAATCGCCGGGCGCTTCCGGCCGAAATCAACATGCACTCGGTGAAGAACCGGTTTCTTCTTCGCATGAAGAATATGACCTGGGATCTTTACCGCCGGAACTTCTTTTCGATTACGGCGCGGGACCTGGTCGTAATCGCCTGCTGCGTGCTGTGGGAGCACACGTCGCTTCAGGCATTCCCGTTTCTGTTCCGGAACTGGCGCGGCGTTATCGCCAAGCGGCGCGACATTATGGCAAGGCGCCGCGTGGCGGACGATTACATGGCAGGCTGGTTCAATTTTCAGCCGGTAAGCAAGCCGGCTCCGAAGAAGTTCGCCGTGTCCGTAACCCGTTCCAAAGCGGCCCGGCGCTGAACGCCCGGTGCGAATCGCCATCCTCGGCACGCGAGGCGTACCGGCCAATTACGGCGGCTTCGAGACTTTTGCCGAGGAGTTGTCGCTCCGTCTGGTGGCGCGCGGCCACCAGGTAACCGTCTATTGCCGGGAGGATCGCGGCGCCCACTGGCGTGGCGTCCATCTGGTTTACCTGCCTACCATTCACAACAAGTACCTGGATACGCTCGCGCACACCTTCGTCTCCACCATGCATCTGATCCGGCATCGCGCGGATGTGGCGCTCTACTGCAACGGCGGCAACGCGATATTCACCATCCTGCCGCGCCTTGCGGGTATACCTGTCGCGATCAATGTGGACGGCATCGAACGCAGGCGGCGCAAATGGGGCGCGGCTGCGCGCGCCTGGTTTCACGGCTCGGAATGGCTTTCGACGGTTCTGCCGAATCAGCTGGTGACGGACGCCGAATCGATCCGCCGCTATTACCTTGAGCATTACGGAAAGGATTCGGTGTTTATACCGTACGGGGCCGACATCGAGCGTGCAGAATCGAAGGACGTGCTGGATCAACTCGGGCTTGAGCCCTACGCGTATTTCCTCTATGTGAGCCGCTTTGAGCCGGAAAACCGGGCTCTCGAAGTTCGTCAGGCATTCGAGCAGGTTTCGTCGGCGTTCAAGCTCGCGCTGATTGGCGACGCCCCCTACGCGCACGATTACATTCGCCGGGTCCGCGATACGAGTGATCCCAGGGTGGTCATGCCGGGCGCGATCTACGGCCAGGGCTATCGCGAACTCGGCAGCTGGTGTTTCGCCTACATTCATGCGACCGAGGTCGGCGGCACGCACCCGGCGCTGATCGAGGCGATGGGACGGGGCTGTCTGGTGCTTTATCTCGATACGACGGAAAACGCGGAAGTATGCGGGGATGCGGGGCTGCCGTATCGCGACCAGGCCGGGCTGGCCGCGCGCATTCGTGAGACCCTGGCCATGAGCGAGGCCGAGCGGAACCTGTATCGCACGCGGGCAGTGGAGCGGGTTCGCCTCAAGTACAGTTGGGACTCGGTGACCGATCAGTACGAGAAGCTTTTCACTCGATTGCGAAAATAACGGCTGAGTCCGTGAATATTCCCCAGGCCCGCTGTTACGTTGAAGTCTCACGATCGATAATCGCCGCCAACTACCGGGCCGTTCGCGACGCGGTGGCTTCCGAGGGCGCGCGCGTCATCGCGGTGGTGAAAGCGGATGCGTACGGACATGGCTCCATCGAAGTCTCGAAAGCCCTTGTAGAGCAGGGAGCCGAGTGGCTGGCCGTCAGTTCTGTGGAGGAAGGCGTCGCATTGCGACGGGCCGGAATTCCTTCCCGCATTCTGGTGATGGCCGGGATCATGCCCTGGGAATGCGGGGCGCTGGCCGAGTTCAACCTGACGCCGGTGATTCATTCGCTCGAGGAACTCAGGCTGCTGAATGAGCGTTGCGCCGGGATACAGGTTCATTTGAAGATTGACACCGGCATGAACCGTCTGGGGGCGCTGGCCGAAGCTTCGGAGATCATCGCCGCTCTTCACGCAGCGCCGCGCGTGCAGGTGGAGGGTTTGATGTCTCACTTTGCGTCCGCGGCCGATTTCACTTCAGAACAGACTGACGCGCAGATCGCGGCGTTCCACCAGATGGAGTCGTCGCTCACGCGTCTCGGCTTCGCCGCGCCAATCCGCCACTTCGCGAGTACAAACGCCGTGGCATATCCACGGCGTGATGCCTGGATGTCGATGGTTCGAACCGGTCATGCAATATACGGATATGTCTCGCCGGCGCGCGGACACGCTCCGCACGCGATTCTGCGCGTGCGTCCGGCTCTGTCCTGGAGGACCCGAATCGTACTCGTAAAGGAAGTTCCCGCCGGCTCGCGGATCGGATATGGCGGCGCGTTTGTGGCGCCCTCGCGGATGAGGATCGCGGTGCTTTCGGCGGGTTACGCCGACGGCATCCCGCACCGGCTCTCGAACCGCGGAAAAGTAATCGCCGGCGGCCGATTCGCGCCAATCGTGGGACCGGTTTCGATGGACCTGACCACGATCGACATCACCGCCAGCCCCGAAATGAAGCCGGGTGACGTGGTGACCATTCTCGGCCGCGAAGGCGACGTTTCGCTCGACGCGCAGCAGATTGCGCGCACCGCGGGAACGATCTCGTATAACGTACTATGCGGTATCAGCGCTCGCGTTAAGCGCTTTTATATCGACTAGCGCCGCCCGTCTGTGCGACCATCTCCCTCTGTGCTCCGCAATCTGCGCCGGTTGCCGTGGCTTTTGCGGCGAACCCTGGTCGCCTGCTTCGACGACGGACTGTTCAACATCGCCAAAGGCGCGGCGTATTCGTCGCTGCTCTCGCTGTTCCCGGTACTGACGTCGGCGGCCACCATTTTCATTCAGATCCGCGCCGATTATGTGCAGCAGAATCTGGCCGCGTTTCTTGCGCAGATTCTTCCTCCCGATACCGAAACCGCCGTGCTCGAACAGTTCCGGCTGCGCGGACAACGGCCGCTGTGGCTGCTCGTCATCGCGTTCCTTTTGTCCCTGTGGGCTGCGTCGAGCGTGATCAAGAGTCTGATCGACGGCTTCAATGCCGCCTACCGCGTCCCTCGCAACCGCTCCATACTGGCGCACACGGGCGTCGGGA
Organism: Bryobacterales bacterium; assembly: GCA_027450225.1. Classification (GTDB taxonomy): domain Bacteria; phylum Acidobacteriota; class Terriglobia; order Bryobacterales; family Bryobacteraceae; genus BOG-234. The sequence continues at coordinate 7,116 of DAIDJK010000417.1, forward strand.
TCATGCTCGTATTTCTGGCCGTAATTCCTCTCGTCGGCGCATCCTCGCTGATTCTGTTTGGCGGCGGCATCGAGACCGTTGTTCTGAATCTGCTGAAGGTGGATCCCATCCTGAATCCGTTTGCGCCGATGTGGGAAATGGTTTCCCGCATTGCGCGCTATGTGGTCTCCTTTGGGGCAACGTGCAGTCTGACGGCGATTCTCTACTACTACGGTCCGTATCGAAAACAGCGCTGGGCGGCGGTGTGGCCGGGGGCGATTCTGGCGACCCTGCTGTGGCTGCCCGCAACGGCGGGATTCGCCTGGTACGTGCGCAACATCTCGAACTACAACGTGCTCTACGGCAGCGTTGGGACCAGCATCGCGCTGCTCGTCTGGATGTATCTGCTTGCCGCGACTGCGCTGTTCGGCTGCGAGTTCAACGCCGAACTCGAGCGCATGCGGAGAGCGCGGGCCGCGAAGCCGGCGCGCTGATAGACTGGGGCTGCTTCGACCCGCAGTACCCGTCCGCCGCAGCACTCGCGAGATTCGCCCGGTGTCCACTCCCTCTCGACAAGACCGCCTCAGCATGGCATCACCCCGGAATCAACCAACTGAAGCGCCGACCGTTGTTCGTTACAAGGTCCTCGGCCTCACGTTCCTGATGGCGTTCATGATGTACATGGAACGTGGCGCGATCGGGGCCGCGACGCCCAGCATCATGCGTGAGTTCCACATCAGCAAGATCACCATGGGCTGGAGCATCTCGGCGTTCAATTTCTCCTATGCGCTGTTTCAGGTGCCGGGCGGCTGGCTGGCGGACATGCTGGGCGCGCGCATCGTGCTGGCGGGCGCGATGCTCTGGTGGGCTGTCTTCACGGCGGGAACATCGCTCGCGACAGGAGCGCGCTCGCTGGCGGCGGTGCGCTTTCTTTTCGGTATGGGCGAAGCCGCGGCGTTCCCGTCGGGTTCGCGAGCTCTGGTCACATGGCTGCCGCTGCGGCGGCGGGCATTCGG
>DAIDJK010000418.1 GCA_027450225.1 Bryobacterales bacterium
GTTCTCAAGCGCGCCCAGAACCTTGCGCGTCGCTTCCGTCGTATAGCTGTGGTGGGAAAGTATGTTGTCGAGCGATTCGCGTTTGGCGCGCAACCGCGAGCATTCGGCGCGAAGCTGATCGATGCGCTGCCGCAGTTCAGCCGCGGCCCGGCGTTTGTCGGCCAGCCCGGCTTCGGTCTGCCTGCGGTCCGAAGCAACGGTCTGGATTTCCAGCTGCCGCTGCGCGATGTTGTCCGAAAGGCTCTTCCTTACCGCTGTCAACCGCTCAATTTCCGCGGCTGCCGTCTCTTCTTCCTTCAGAGCCCGCGCGCGCTCGCGCTCGATGCCGGCGAGATAAGTATCGGCCTGGGCGATCTGGTTCCGAATATTGGACGCTTCACCGAGCAGCCGCAGAATCGTGGTGCGCGAAGTCTCGATCGTCTTTTCGGCTTCCCGCGCGCGCGCCTGGATCGCATCGCGCGTTTTGTTGATCTCGATCAGCCCGTTGCGCGCCTGCTGGATGTCGCGATCGAGAGCGGCCACGCTCTCAGAAAGCGCTCCGCGCTCCTGCACGTTCGTCTCGATGCGCTTTTCCAGATCGCCGGTTTCCTGGTCGGCGCGCTGCATGCGCTGTTCGATGTTCGCAGCTTCCCGAACCTGGGATTCGAGCTGTCCTTTGGTACGCTCGGCCTCCACGTTCTTCCCGGCCAGAAGCTTCCGCGCTTCAGTCAGCTTCGCTTCGAGTGCATAGAAAATCTCCTGCGCTCTGGTGCGCTCCGCATCGCGGGCGGCCGCGTTCGCCGTCAGTTCCTTCAGTTCTCCCGAGACTTCTTCGAGCGCCGCGGCAGCTTTCGCCGCTTCTTCCTTCAAAGTGATATAACGGCCCGCGAGTACCGTTCGCAGCTGCGATTCGAGATCGGCTTTCAGTTCGCCGTAGCGCTTCGCTTTCGCTGCCTGGCGCTTCAGCGAATTCACCTGCCGGGTCACTTCTTCCAGAATGTCGAAGACTCGAGCCAGATTCTGCTTGGCGCTTTCGAGCCGCGCTTCGGCAAGGCGCCGCCGCGTCTTGTACTTCGTGATGCCCGCCGCCTCCTCGATCACCGCGCGCCGGTCCTGCGGTTTCGAAGAAAGGATCTGCCCGATGCGGCCCTGTTCGATGATCGCGTAGCTCTCCGGACCAAGGCCTGAGCCCATGAAGATGTCCTGGATATCGCGCAGCCGCGCCTGCCGTCCGTCGATCAGGTATTCGCTTTCGCCGGACCGGAACAGGCGGCGCGTGATCGTGATCTCGCCCGGCTTCGTTCCGTTGTGATGAACGATTCCGTGTCCGCTCGCCGAGTGGATTTCATGCACGTTGTCGTGGACAACCGGAACTTCACCTTCCGGCGCATCGCCGTTGCCGTTCAGCACGACCGCCGGGGCGCTGCCCGCGCCGTTCTGCGCCTGGGGATCCACCAGCACCATCGTGACCGCGGCCATGCCCACCGGCTTGCGCGATTTCGTCCCCGCGAAGATCACGTCTTCCATCCGCGCGCCGCGAAGGCTCTTCGCGGATTGTTCCCCGAGCACCCAACTGATGGCGTCGCTCAGATTCGACTTGCCGCACCCGTTCGGGCCCACCACCGCCGCGATTCCACCGCCGTTGAACCGAAGTTCCGTGCGGTCGCAGAACGATTTGAACCCCTGCAACTCGACCTTTCTCAGCTTCAGCAAGACACTACCTCTCTACGTTCGCGCTCGGGGGAGCGAGACCATCCTAACCTGCGGTTCAGACAAAAGTAAAGTAGCAGGTACACGGTATTTTGCGTTATCCGCAGGCGATCCACAACATATTGTGCTCAGGTAGCGGAATCGGGATTTTTGAGTGAAGGCCACGACGGTTGTCGTTTTTCCAGAAACGCCCTTACCCCTTCCTGGTAATCCTCGCTTTCGAGCAGCAGATCGCGCGTGCGATGGCCGATTCGCCCGGCGTGGTCCCAGTCGCGAACGCGGATGCGGTGAACGTAGTCGAGGCCGCGGCCAATCGCGATCGGGCTGTAGCCGGCGATCAGATTTGCGATCTCGGTGGCCCGCGCCACCGGATCGTCGGCGATTTCGGTTACCAGATTGTAGGTTCGCGCCTCTTCGGAGCCGAACACGCGGCCGGTCAGGCTGAGTTCGGTGGCGCGGCGTTCGCCCATCGCCAGTTCGATGGCGCGAAACACCAGCACCGGCCAGAGGCCGATGCGAACTTCCGTCAATCCGAACTTCGCGTCCGGCGCGGCAACCACGATGTGCGCGTTCGCTATCAGTCCCGTACCGCCCGCCAGCGCCGGGCCGTGTACCGCCGCGATGACAGGCTTGCGGATGTGATTGATGATCGAAAACAGCCGTTCGTGAAGACCGGCAAGCTGCATGGAGTCGGCTTCGAGCGATTCCAGCAGATCCATTCCGGCGCAGAAAACCGTGCCGTTCGCCGTCAGCAGAATCGCCCCGACGTCGCGGCTGTCGTCGCCATCTTCGAAGGCGCGGATCAGTTCCCGGCAGATCTGCGTGTTCAAAGCATTGCGCTTGTCCGGCCGGTTCAGCGTAACGCGCAGGACGCGGTCTCTGTGCTCCAGTTCAATCAACATTCACTTCCATCCCGAGCAGAGCGGCGCCGTAGGTTTTCCCCTGCGCGTCGATGCGCAGCGATACCGTTCCACCTCCGCCCAGCGATTCGTGCAGCAGCAGATTGATCGCGCCCAGATTGGGCAACTCGAACCGCTCCACTTTGCCCTTCACCAGTTCACCGAAATGGGCCTTCACGCGTTCCGGCGTCACTTCGCGGAGAATGATCGGATAAAACTCGGGCTGGAGAGCGATCACGCCGACATTGCACGTGTCTCCTTTATCGCCGGACCGCGTATGCGCGATGGCGCCGAGCGGCTTCTTCATGCAATCACCTCCACGCTGGTTTCGATTTCTTCGCGGGGAATCAACGCGGACCAGTAAGCCACGATTTCGCGAACAGGCGGGCGGCCTTCGCCGAAGCCGGTGGCGCCGGGCGGTCCGTTCAGGACCAGCGGAATCAGTTCGCGCGTGAACCGGTCCACCGCCTTGCGATCCTGACCGCGTACACCGATGCGGATCTGCACTTCAGGCGGATCGGGATTCGGCGGCGCCGCGGGCCCGTGACAGGCATTCACGCCGAAAAACTCCGTGTAGATCTCGTCGAAACGCAGCCCGAGTTCCTCGAGGCGCCGCCGTACAATCTGATCCGCTGCCCGCGCTTTTTCAAGTGCCTGCGGCCAGCTGTAAACCAAAGTTCCGATCGCCTTCCATCCGTTCGCATAGCTGATCGAGAGCTTCAGCGTGGGCGGCCGCGGACCGCCGCGAATGCCGGTGACGCGAACGCGGTCGCGTCCGGAATCGGTGAGTTCGATGGATGTGAAATCCGCGATGCAATCGGGCGTGATGTAGTTGTGCGGATCGCCGAGTTCGTAGAGAAGCTGCTCTTTCACGGTATCGGTGTTGACGCGGCCTCCGGCGCGCTCATGCTTCGTCACCGTGAAGGAACCGTCGGCTTCGGCTTCGATGATCGGGTAACCGATATCCGCCATGCGCGGAATCGATTGCCAGTCGATTTGACAGTTGCCTCCCGAACACTGCGCGCCGCATTCGATGATGTGGCCCGCGATGGTTCCCGCAGCCAGGCGATTCCAGTCTTCCGGACCCCAGCCGAATTCGTGAACCATGGGCGCAAGCGTGAGCGCGGTATCGGTGGAGCGCCCCGCGATCACGACGTCCGCTCCTTTATCGAGAGCTTCGGCCAGAGGAAAAGCGCCGATATAGGCATTCGCGGAAAGGATGCGCGGGCGAATCGTCGAGATCGGCTCGCCGGTATCCATATCCCTCATCGCGTAGCCTTTCGAGAGGAATTCGTCTATGCGGCCGAAAACGTCGTCGCCATGCACCACCGCGACCGTCAGGCCCGGAGCGGCTTCAAGCACGGCGCGGGCACAGGCGGAAGGATTCACGCCGCCCGCATTGGCGATCACCCTGATGCCGCGTTCGCGCAGCTTTGGCGCCAGCCGGCCGATGAGCGGCGGAAAATCCCGTGCGTAGCCGAGGTTCGGATTGTCCAGCTTCTGCTTCTGCAGGATGGACATGGTAATTTCGGCGAGATAGTCGAGGACGAGATAGTCGATCGGCCCTTCCTCGACCAGGCGGACAGGCGCTTCGAGCCAGTCGCCCCAGAAGCCCTGCCCGTTGGCGATGCGAATCATCAGAGTGTCTCCAGAGCCAGAGCCGCCGCGCGCGGACGGCTCATGGCGACTTCGAGCGCCATCGTGAGTACGTCGCGCGATTCGGCCGGATCGATCACTGCGTCACAGTGGCCGCGCGCGGCGGCATATCTCGCGTCAAGCCAGCGCTCGTAATCGGCGCGGGTGCGGTCAATCTCTTCCCTGAGTTCTTCGGGCATTGCGCCACCCGATTGTTTCACCTTGTCGAGTTCGGCCGAGAAGAGCGCATGAACCGCCGAATCGCCTTCCATCACGCCGATGCGCGCGGTGGGCCAGCTGAAGGTGAAATTGGGATCGAAGCCCTGCCCGGCCATGGCGTAATAGCCGGCGCCGCTTGCGTGATTGATGGTGAGGACGATTCGCGGCACGGATGCAGTGGACATGGTTTCCACCATCTCGGCGCCCGCGCGGATGATGCCTTCGCTTTCGGCTTCGAGGCCCACCATGAATCCCGATACATCCTGGACGTAGATGATGGCCGTTCCGGTGCGATCGGCCAGTTCGACGAAGTAACTCACTTTGCGCGCCGTATCGGCGTAGATGATGCCGCCGATACGCGGTTTCAGAAACCCGCGGCGGTTCGCGATGACGGCGACCGGATATCCGTTCAGCCGGGCGTTGGCGCAGAGAATTTCGGGCGCAAACTCGGACTGGAACTCGACAAAGTCTTCGCGGTCGAAAATGCGCGAGAGCAC